>JBLFXD010000007.1:0-22914 GCA_047611045.1 Planctomycetaceae bacterium
AAACGCCGGCGTCGTTTGTGTAAGAATGCGGACCGTCGTAGTTCAAGGACTTGCCGAAGTGCCCTCGGAACCACAGCGAAGCCGTCGGCTCATTGGGAGTCCGATCACTGATCGTCAATCGGCGGATAAGAACTTTCTCCGCGTCTGGCTTGATCCGGTCTTCGATGTCGAACCGGCCGTACCGGTAGAGGAACGTCGGCACACCGGAGTTTTCCAGGCGATAGCCAAGAAATCGATAGCCAGCTTTCTTTGCATCGAAATTCGGTTCCGACAGTTCGTCTTCTTCGACCGAGGCTTCTTTGAGCACGACGAAAGGCACGCCCGGCGGGAAGCTGATCAGTTCCTTTCCGAGCGGGTCGGCCGGCGGAGCAAACCTTACAAACCAGGTCCCCTGCGCATCGAGAAACCTTCCTCGCCACGCAGCGGCCAGCCGGACGTTTTCGGCGTCAAACGCGAAGTGGACCTGCTCGGGAAACCCGACGGCGATGGCGTGCGTGCCGGCTTCGTCCATGAACGTCCTCAGGACAATCGGCCGGTCCGTTGGAATCAGCTCGTAGTCCTGCGCCCTCGCCTTCTGAATCTTTGATGGCAACTCAAGCTTGCCGGCATTCTTGAGGTACGCCCACATCGCGGCGATTTGCCGCTCAGTGTCGCCCTTCAGGATCGCCGCGTTCTGACTCTTGCCATTCGGGAAGAAGGTCGGCATCCGAGTCCGAGGCTTCAGCTGGCCAGGGTTCAACAGAAAGTCATGAAACCACTGCGGCTGTACGCGTTGGGCGATTCCTTCCAGATCGGTGCCGACAACTCCGGGCAGAGCATCACCTCGCAGCGGGTGACACTGCACGCAGCCAGTGTCGAGCAGCAGACGCCCGTCCTCGGCCAGCCTGCTGACATTACCAAAAACATCTTTCTCGGATGCTCGTTTCTTCGACTCCTGATCCGCATTCACCAGCCATGTCGGCAGCGAATTGACCTGATCGTCGGGAAACAACGGCATCCGAATTCGCATGTGAGGCCGAACGTCGCCCGTTCCCTTCAGCACCCGACCCAGCCAAACGGATTGAAGTTTTTGCCCGACGGCAGTCAACGGAGGCGGCAGTCGACCTTCGTCGCCAATGTCAACATGACTGACCGTTTCGAAATACGGACGTCGATATCTACCAACTCCGCCCTTGCCGTCTCGTTCATGACAGGCCAGACAGTTCAGTTTCAACATCTGAGAATCAAGCTGCTGGTTTGCGGGATTGTCGCGTGAGGCTGCGGCGTCTGTGCGATCATCAGTCAAAGCCGAGTTCAACGTCTCAATCTGCAATCTGTCCAGCTGGAAATGCGGAAGTCCCGCCTGCAGAGCGCCGACACAATTTCGTGGTGCCGACATCTTCAGTTCGGCCAGCGGCTTCGCCATCTTTGCTGGGGCGACGTCCTTGACCGAGTGGCAGTTTGAGCATCCGAGTTCACCGAAAAGCCGGCGGCCTGTTTGAATAACATCCGCTCCGAATGTCTGTGCCTGCTTATCGGGAACAACCACCGACTCGCTGTCTCTAAGAAGCCAGGCTGAGATGTCCGCCGCCTCGACGACACCGAGTTTGAGATTCGGCATGCGTCCGCCAGTGCGGGTTCTGTGTGGATCAATCAAAAAATGCGTCAGCGACTGCGGCGAGTATTTGGCGGCAAGGTTGCCATGCGGCACCGACCGAACGCGGCGAGTCGCTGCGGACAGTCCCAGATCCTTCAACTCGTGTTCGTCGAGTTGTTCAAGCAGCTGGTCGAGTGGCGACGGTTTCGTCTCGACCGTTTCGTAATCGTCGTCGGCCTCGTGGCAGGCAACGCAGCCGACCTGGTGGTAGAGACGTCGCCCTTGTTCGGCATCGCCGTGCTTCCAGAATTCGTGCGGAACGCCTCGGGCACCAGTTCCCTTGATCTCCGGAAACGGTTCGTGCTGCGACGACAGAAACACCGCCAAAGCCCGCGCTGCGGCACCTCGGCCGGCATCAGGAAAACTTGCCAGCACATCTGGCATCGTGGTCCCGGGCTTTTCCTTTTGCGGTGCAGCGAGAAATCTCGCGACCCACTCGTGTCCGAGCCGATTCCCCGCTCCATCGAGCCGCGGCCCGAGTTTCGGTTTCAGGTCTTCTGAATTTGAGACGTGACAAGCCGTGCAGCTCAGCTCGGTGAGCAGGAGTCGTCCGGCGACAACCTTGTCGATTTCCTGATGCCGGGCGAATCGTTCGAAACCGGCAACAAACGGAACGGCATTCGATTGCGCATGAACCTGCCCGCCCAACGTGACAACCAGGCAGACAACTCGCCACCACCTGAAACTCTGCATGTCCGATTCCTGAATTACAAAGACGATTGGGCACGAGTTTATCTCTGTCGTCACGATAGAGTTTCCGCCCCAAAGGAGCGACCGCTCCGCATGAACTTTATGGCAGAGGACCTGCCGAGCTACAGTGCCCAGCCCGCTCGAAGAAAGCGTTCCCTCGAAATCTGCGACACCCCGGAGTTTCCTATGAATCGTTTTTCGTTTGCTTTGATCTTCAGCGTGGCCACCGTCTTGAATCTGAACTCGTTGGCGGTTGCCGATGACAAGGGGCCAAAGCCCGACCTCGTGTTTCTCCTGATCGGGCAATCAAACATGGCCGGGCGTGCTGCCCTGGAAGATGGCGACGACAAGCCGATCGCGGACGTGTTACTGCTCGACGACAAAGGCAAATGGATTCCGGCGACGAACCCGCTGAACCGGTTCGCGACCGATCGAAAAGTCATCAGCATGCAGCGAATCAGTCCCGGCGCCGGCTTCGCTCACGAGATGGCTAAGAAACTTCCGGGTAAGACGGTCGGTCTGATTCACAACGCTCGAGGCGGCACGAAAATCCAGCAGTGGGGGAAAGGGCAAGACCTTTACGTTCACACAATCGAACGGTTGGCAAAGGTAAAGAACCTGAAGGTCGACGGCGTGCTGTGGCACCAGGGCGAAGGCAACCGCAGCGACACTACCTACCTCGAACGACTGACTGATCTCGTCACTCGGCTACGAGCCGACCTGAAGAATCCGGACCTTGGCTTTGTGGCCGGGGAGATCTACGGCAAAGCGATCGTCAACGACCAGATGGCAAAACTCGCCGAGACCGTTCCCCACACCGGACTGGCAAAAGCCAACGAATTGTCGGTCTTCGACAAGGTCCATTTCGATCGAAAGAGCCAGCTGACTCTGGGAAAACGCTACGCCACCGAAATGCTCCGGCTCCTTGGCTCAGGCAACAGGTAAAGTAAGGATTCAAGCCACAGAGATCACAGAGGTAAACGAGGTGTTCCGTCGAAGAATTTCTCCGTGGCCTCTGTGATCTCTGTGGCTAAATTCCTAAGCCGCTTCGCCCCGACTCAAGGTGCAGTTTTCCTGAATCGCGATCGAAACTGCGCTTGACGTACTGCGGAAACAGTATACTCTGAAACCTGCAGTACGGTGTCAGCAGTAGGGATCGTCATGAAGAACGAAAAATATCAGCCGGCGGAGTTTGAACTTCAGGTCCTGGGCGTCCTGTGGGAACACGGGCCGTCGACGGTTCGCGAGGTTCTGGAGCGGCTCCCGGATGGAAAACCGCGAGCTTACACGTCGGTCCTGTCCGTCATGCAGGTCATGCAGAAGAAGGGACTGCTGTCGGCAAAGCGGCAGAAAGACGGCCCCGCGAATGTTTACTCGCCGAAGAAGTCGCGCGAGCAGATTGCCGGGCCCATGATGAAAAGCCTGGTCAGTCGGATATTTGCCGGCGACCCCGCGCTCGCCGTTCAGCAATTGCTTACCGGCAGTAACGCTGAGGCCGAAGACGTCGACGCAATCCGTCAGTTTCTTGACGAATTCGAAGGCAAGCTGTCGGACAAGAAGTCTCGCCGGAAATCCTGACCGTCCTGATGAATGATTTAACCAAGGTGTGCCACTGGCTCTGCCAGTGCTTTCGTCGGTTGATCGCCCGAGTGTAAATCGCACTGGCAAAGCCAGTGGCACACGTTTTCAGTGGTTCGTTCAACATCCATCGCTGACAGTTCACGGAGTCACGTCATGCTCGACGCCGTTTCCATCGATAACTGCCACCTTTTAATCCAGACGCTTGGCCATTCCTTGTGGCAGGCAAGTGTCGTTGCGATTCTCTGCTGGCTTGTGCTTCGTTCTCTGCCGGCACGAAAAGCTGGCACTCGTTACGCCGTCACGTGCGGCGGGCTGCTTCTGGTCGTGTTCGCCTCTCTGCTGACGGCGGCAACCGTCGCGCAGACGGTGCAGTCGCCAACGGCTGACAACCTGCCGGGGGACCGCGCCTTGCCGAGTCTGACTCACACTACGAGACCGATTCTTCCGTCCGATCAAAGTCACGACGCCGACGTTACCACCGCGACGAACGACGACCACGCCACACACTCGGAAGCACATCCAGACCCGGTGGCGGCGGCTCATGACGGACTTGCCGACATCGTAAACTCGGACACGCTGACTGTCGGTCAGAAGGCCGTACCGAACACAGCCCAAAAAAAAGCTGAGCAATCAACGCTGGTCTGGCCCGCGATCGTTGCCGGGGTTTGGGGATTCGGCGTGCTGACGATGCTGTTTCGCCTGGTGCGAGTCATCGTTGGACTGCAGAAACTGCAACCATCTAACTCGCCGATTGACGACTCAGTACTCAGCCAGTTGCGTGAGATCATCGCCGAACTGTCCCGCCGTATGAATCTGCGCTGGCCTGTCTCGCTGGTCGTCAGCGACAAAATTTCCGTGCCCGGTATTGTTGGTACGTTCTGGCCGACACTGCTGATGCCACCCGCCATGCTGACGGGTGTGCCGATTGAGCAATTGCGAATCGTGATCGCTCACGAACTGGCCCACGCCAAACGTTTTGACTTCCTGGTCAATCTGGGACAGTTGCTGGTTGAATCGTTCCTGTTTTTCAATCCGGCCGTCTGGTGGCTGAGCCGTCAGATTCGCATTGAACGAGAAGCGTGCTGCGATGCCGCCGCCGTCGCAGCGACAGGTTCCGCTGTTCCGGTCGCTCGAACTCTACTGGACATCGTCGACCGCTTGACCGAGTCACTCGGAACCGGAGCCGCCGGAGAATTCGCTATAGCCGCTGGCGTTCAGTCATTCGTCGGCGACGCCCCACCCGAGTCGACAACGCCATTGTTCGATCGAGTCCGCCGAATCGTGACACCCGACCAGCGACCGCACGTCCGAGTTCCCTGGTGCACGCTCCTCGGAGTCATCGCGGCTTACAGCTTCGTCTCGTTCGGCCTGTACGAAGGAGCTGACGCGACAGTCCAGATCGTGCAGCAAGCCCTTTCGCCCGAGGAACGTGTTGAGAAGATTGAAAAGTTGATCGCCTCAAAGGGCGAACTGGCCAAAAGCGAAGGCATGAAGCTAACTTCGACGCCTCAGGACGGTACTCCCGGTGAACTATTTCCCGAGCCTGTCACGGTGTCAGGCACAGTTAGAACCGCCGATGGGCAACCGCTTCCGAAGGGGTTGAGAGTCTATGGTACGATGAGCGGTGCGGGATTTTCGGGCTCGGAGGGGTTCGGCAGTCTTAAGCAAGAATCGAAAGTGTTTCGGTTTTCGGGAACGACGCAAGGCCAGCGCAGCATACGTAGTGATACCGCAGTCGTTAGTTTGAACATCAGTGTTCCACGAAAATCGATGGCTGCCACTGTGTACGCACCTGCGGCAGCCGGACCATTCGAAGTTCGCTCCGGTCAAAAGATCGAAGGCATTGAAATCGTTCTTCCCGTCGGCTTTCCGGCACAGCTTCGCGTTGTGAATTCAAACGGTGATCGCATTTCCGACGCATTTGTTGCCGGGAGCTTTCTGGCGGTGGCGGGAATGAGCACAGCTCATTTGAATCAAACATTCACTCGAACGGACGATGATGGCCTGACGACGATTCCTCGCAGCACTTCGAACCTCACATGGCGAGCCGAGATTCGAGCCGCAGGATTTCAAAAATCTCAATTCAATTTGCGGCTGCAGAGGGACAAGCCGACTGAGGTTGTTTTGAAACCGGCGACTCCTATCACCCTCGTGGTGACGTCGAGCGTTGACGGAAAGCCAATTGCCGGAACGCGGGCGTTCGTCACCAGCGAGCATTTTTCGAGGGACGGCAAATCGTTCGGAATGGGGATCATGGGCCCTCGTGACATCGCCCCTGAAGATTACGAATCGAAATCCGCGCCGCTGTACGCGTATGGTCCGTCCAATGACGACGGCCAAATTCCGATGGATTCACTTGCCGACGATACACGGTACGAGGTTCTGTTTTTGACACCTGGCTACGGTGAGGCCAGCGTGACCGACATTGAAGTCAACTCGCCCGAACGGACACTTCAGGTTGCTCCAGCATTGTCAGTTTCGGGACGAATCGTCGGAGACCTCTCGTCATTGCGAAAGGACTCTCGTACGAAGCTGCCGTACTTTCAGTACCGGGCGGATGAACGCAGTTGGTTTCGTCGGGCAACCGTCGACGTTCAGGATGGAATTGGACATTTTCGGCTGGATGGATTTTCTACCGGGTCGCTTTGGCTCAATTTTACAGACCGCCGTATACATAAGGAGCTGACGGCACCATTGTCGGATCTGGTAATCGATCTCACACAACCGCCGGAGCCAGTCAAGAAGTACCAGCCGGTCGTTGAACGCTTGCCGGAACCGCAAGGGCCGAAGCGGCGAGTCATTCTGAATCTGACCGGTGCCGATCCGAGCGTGCCAATCACCGGGAAGTTTCGAGCCGGTTATCTGGCGCGTTCAAATTTGAATGGCTATTCCAGCGCGGAACTCGACATCGTCGACGCGAAGGTTGAGTTCAATGTCGAAGTTCCCACGAAGATTCTCTGGAACGATCGCAGCTACACCGGGTACTCGGTCGTTGGTCGTTCGGAGATTGAAGTGGGAGCAGGGGAAGGACCGTTTCGGATCGACGTTCCGTTGCTGGCTGGCGGTGCCGTTCGCGGCGTGGTGCGACTGGCAGACGAAACGCTGGCTCGACAGTTCAAAATCGATTTAAAACCGGTCGATCGAAAGTCGAAGTACAAAGGAGCAGACGACAGGGTTGACGCTCAGGACGCGCCGGGCGAATTCCTGCTGACAGGTGTTCCATTCGGCGAGGAATATCAACTGCTGATCACCGACAGCCGGATTCGCAGCGTCGCGGCGATCGTCAGTGAACCTTTCTCGCTGACTGAAGCGAAGCCGATCACCGATCTCAAATTTCAATTCGAAGAGGGCCGGACACACGTCATCCAGCTCGAAGATGAAGCCGGTCAACCGGCGATCGGTGCGAAGGTCGGCGGCTGGTTCAAACCAGGACTCGGCTTCAGCCGCTCGGTCGGCTGGGGAGTCAACGACAAGGCTCAGGTCGTCCTTGAACACGTCAGCGATTCAATTCCCGGCGAGACGACGTTTCAGATCGAAGCTGCCGGGCCGTTTCGCGGACAGAAGCTGAAACTCGACTGGTCATCACTCCCGGATAAGGTCGTCGTGAAACGCGGGGTGTCAGTAGCCGGCCGACTGGTTGATGAAGCAACCGGTCGCGGAGTCGCTGGAGCCGGCTTCTTCCTGTTTCCGTCGCCCTCAAAAGCCGCCGAATTTCGAGACGCCGTCCGGGGCAAAACTGGCGACGACGGCCGGTTCTCATTCGAGTGCCTGGAAGCGATTAATTACCAGTTGAATATCTCAGGAGCCGTTTCGCCGCGAGTCCCGTTCAGGAAGAACAAGCGCGGAATTCTCGAACCCGACTTCAGCGACATCTCCGACGGAGCTTTTCCCGAGTGGCGCATTCGCGGCGGCCTCAAAGAACCGGCTGAGATCAAAGTAAAACTGACTCCCCACAGCCGGTTGAAACTCGCGCCGGTAAGCGGCGACGAAGGTTGAGCCAAAGTAGGCTGGAACAAGTGGAGCGAAGTTCCGGCAGCGATCGAAACTGACTGCCGGAACTGCGCGGTGCTTGTTCCAGCCTACATCGTTCGACCGAAACGTGCCGCTGGATTTTTCCCATATCGCTTAAGCAGAACCCGATTCCGAATACTGGTACCATCTCAAAAGGCAGTCAGAATTGTCTGCTCAGATACGGTTCAGACGGCTTCGGGAGTAACTCAGCGATGGGTAGTGACGCAGAATTTGAGTCTACCGTTCAAACGGTCGAAGAAGTCATCCGCGGGCGGAGAACGATTCACAACTTTACTGCTGACCTGCCTCCGTTCGAACATGTCGAAAAGGCCGTTGAGCTGGCCAGTTGGGCGCCCAATCATCGTCATACCGAACCGTGGCGGTTTCACCACCTCGGTCCGGAGACGATTTCAGCCGTCGTCGATCTGAACGCGCAGCTCGTTGCCGAGAAAAAAGGAGCGTCGGCGGGTGAAGCCAAACGCGAACGATGGAGCACGATTCACGGCTGGCTGGTTGTCACGTCGGCCTTGTCACCGGACGACGCGGAATTAGAGAAAGAGGATTACGCGGCGTGCTGCTGCGCGATTCAGAATCTGAGTCTCTATCTCTGGTCGGTGGGTATCGGCGTTAAATGGACGACCGGAGCGGTCACTCGACATCCCGAGCTTTATCGACTGCTGAATGTTGATCCGGCAAAACGACAAACCGTCGGAGTCTTGTGGTACGGCTACGCCGCCAACGTCGCGCAACAAAAAAGACAGCCGGTCGGTGAGATCCTGACACGGCTGCCTTGATTCAAATGGTCGTGCCAACGTAGGTCATGACAAGCGAAGCGCCGGCATGGCAACGGCCAGGCATTCGACCGCCGAAACATGGTACGCCAGCGCTGCGCTCGACATCCCCTACAGTGACTGGCGAGCCGTGTTCCGTCAGGCCACGGTTTTCTACGACGGCCACGAATTCGCAGCCTGACGCCTGAACTCCAACCTGAAGTTTCCGCTTTAACACAGCTCCTGAGCCGGTATCTGCACGATCTGGGCGTGTGCCTACATTTCCAGCAGTCGCGGGAGCTGCGTCGCACGGTCTTCCTGCAGAATCAGTGGGTGACCGATGCCGTGTTCCGGATTCTGGATGACGAAGTCGTCAAAGCGGAGCGCGGCCGGTTCACGCTGCAGGACTGCGACCGGCTGTGGACCGACGACCGCTACGAAAACATGGAACTGGAACTGCGGGCTCTGATGGTGCAGTTCGAGCTGTGCTATCAGCTGCCGGACACCGGCGAGGAAACCTGGCTGGCTCCGCAACTGTTCTCGCCATCGAAGCCGGTGGTGCTCAACGACTGGGCCGCACCGGGAGACCTCGTCCTGACGTACCGGTACGCGTTTCTGCCGAAAGGCCTGGTCAGCCGGCTGATCGTGCGAATGCACCGCTTCGTGCGGCAGCCGGATCTGTGCTGGAGCCAAGGCGTGCTGTTCGAACAGGGCGAGACTCAGGTGCTGGTGGAAACGCGGTGCGAGCAGCTCACGCATATTCGACGTTGCACAGTTTCCGTAGGATTTGGCAAGCGCAGCGCCGGCATACCTTCCTCATTCGGCGTCGCAGAATTGGCACGCCGGCGCTGCGTTTGTCATACCCGAAGACTCTTCCGAACTTCTCAGGCGTTCGGGATCACGCTTCGTGGAGCAGCGGGAAGAATTGCCCGTTGAGCGGCTGGCCGGTTGAAATGGCGGGCACCCCCTGAAGCAGGGAGTCGTCCGACGCAGAAGTAACGCCGTCGCGGACGACGTTGATGACGGTGGCTCGGCGAGGTGATTTGGTGCTGTTTTCGTACGAGCCGTGGACCATCAGCGGGTGATGGAATGACGCCTCGCCGGCTTTGAGTTCGATGGCGACGGGGTTCTGGAAACGTTCCCACTGGTCGGGCGAGAGGGCTGCCTGGATAGCGTCCATGTCGCCGGCCAGGCCGGTGATCGGCAACAGGTCCCACTGGTGGCTTCCGGGGATGTACTGCAGGCACCCGTTGCTGGATGTCGCATCGTCGAGACCGATCCAGCAGGTCAGATGAGCCATCGGCTGAGTGCGGGTCCAGTAGGAATAGTCCTGGTGCCAGGCGACGACTCCGCCGTGCTCAGCCGGTTTGCAGAACAACTGGTCGTGCCAGAACCGGACGGAGCCATCCAGCAGTTGCGAGGCCGGGATTCCGAACGCCGGGTGCCACAGGATGTCGTGGAAACCGGGTGAAACTCGCCACGCTCCGAGCGCGTGAAACAGGACGCGGGTCGGGTCTGCGGACTCGTTGGAGTTGTGCTCGTGCCAGAGTTCACGGCCGTCGTGTTCCGGATCGAACAACAGGGAAAGCTCGTTTCTTAACTGTTGGATCTGCTCGTCGGACAGGATCCGGACTCCAGCGACGTAGCCGTTTTCGTGAAAGAAATCGACCTGCTCGTCGGTTAGACGAAACGCCTCGTTTGAATCTTCGACGTGGGGTCCGCGACTGAGGAAGTCTGAAACCGGTTGATGTTCCGTGGAAAGATCGTGAGCCATCGATTCCTCGCTTCTGTATTTGGGCGGACTGACATTTTTTAACGCAGAGGTCGCCGAGGTGACAAACGCAGAGGACGTAGAGCTTCGTAGGGTGTGACAAGCGGGCTGAGTTCGGATTGCGGTGTGCCGGCGCGGAGATCTGTGAGCAATCCTGGCGGCAACGCACTTCAACGATTGCCCGCGCGGGCACACCAGCCGTTTGATTCGCTCCGCTGGTCACACCCTACGAAAATTCATGATCTCCGAGTGTTCTTTTCTCCTGAACAATGCCTCTGAACCTTTGACTTTCGTCCCTCAGCCGGCCCCGGAACTCATCTTGAGGCGGTTTGGCGATTCCATTACTTGTACCGCCCCCATCCGAAGCAACGACTCTGATTGCTCACCTCTTCTCTCGAAATCCCTCTGCGAGTCCTACCAATGATCCTTTCCGGGACCAGCGGTCACCCTGTGTGGCAACGCACCCGTTGTGCAGCAGCGATTCTGCCTGTTTTGGCCGTCATCCTGCTTGTCAGCGGTTGCCAGGGTTTACCTCACTCACGCGGAACCTTGACTCCACGCGGCCAGTCTCCGGGCTATACTCGCGATATTCAGCAGGAATATGGTGAGTTTCCATCGTCCGGTGCGCCGATCCGGCAGGGTCCGAGCGGACCCGAGTTGCTCGGCGACGAAGACGCTCAGGGCGAGCAGATTGTTGACAACACGCTTGTCGACATCCGCATCGAAGGCAACGACACGATCGAGACCGGAGCCGTGATGGCTTACGTGAAGTCTCAGGTCGGCCGCCCTCCGAACGAACGACAGATCAAAGAAGACCTGCGCTCGCTCTACGCAACGAAATGGTTCTTCAGTGTCGAGCGTCGATATCGCATGACCGAGCGTGGCCTGGCTCTGGTCTTCCGAGTCCTTGAGCGTCCGGTCGTTCGTTCGGTCGTGATCAAGGGAAATGAAAACTTCCCGAAGCGGCAGATTCTCAAACAGATCAGCATCGAGCCGGGTTCGCCGTTTGATGTCGCCACCAACCTCGCGGCGGCACGCAAGATCGAAGGCTACTACCAGGACAAGAAATCGTACCCTCAGGCGAAGGTGACTCTCGAAGTCGGCGGAAACAAGGAAGATCGGGATGTCGTCCTCAAGATTGAAGAGGGCCCGTACACGGTCATCAAGGACACGCAGTTCGTCGGGAATGAGACGATTCGCGACGGCGTCCTGCGCACAAAGATCAAATCAAAGCGAACGGTGTTCGGCTGGCTGGCAAACTTTTCGCCGTTCGGCACGCTGTTCAGCGGAAAGTACAACGAAGCAACTTTGCCTCGCGACGTCGCAGCTTTGAAAGAGTACTACCACAACCTCGGGTACTTCGACGTCGAGGTTGAACGCAGCATCAAGCGGAACAATTCTCATTACCTGCCGCAGTTCAAGCTCGTCCGGAATCCGAACCAGAGTTCCAAGTATGAGCATCTGCCGATTCCGTATCTCCGATTAAAACGTGCTGAAGGAGCGACCTTCGTTTACACGGTAAACGAAGGTCCAAGATTCCAGCTTCGCAACATCGAAATGGAAGGCAACGAGATCTACTCGCAGGATGAGCTGCTGGCGAATTCCGAACTCAGCCCCGGCGACTATTTCAACGCCAGATATCTCAACAAAGATGTCGCTGAGATGCGGGAACGATACGGCGAACTCGGTCGACTGTTTGCTCAGGTCAACGCCGTGCCGAGGTTCATCGACGGACAGCCAGGCGTTGTCGACCTTGTCTATCAGGTCGACGAAGACCGGCCTTACGAGATTCGCAAGATCAATGTCGTCATCGACGCTCCCGGCGGAAATCCTCACACCCGCGAAACAGTCGTGCGGAATCGAATCCTGATGGCGCCTGGCGATCTCGCCAATCCATACCTGATCGACAAGAGCAAGGGCCGCCTGCGAGGCCAGATTTTCGAAGGTGGCGGCCCCGGAGCACCGCAGATCAAAGTTTCCAAAGTTAAAGAAGAGTCGCTACTGGCCGGCATGGTCACTCGCGGACAGAGTCCTTACGACAGCCAGCCGGTGCCGTACAACCCGTTGTTCGAAAACGGAAACGCCGGCGACCCATTTGGCGGCCTGGGGAATCCGTACTCGCGAGCGTTGCAGCGGCCAGGACAGGCGGACCTCGACATCTTCGTGACGGAAGCGCAAACCGGGCGGTTGATGTTCGGCGTTGGCGTTAACAGCGACGCCGGTGTCGTCGGCTCGTTCGTGCTCGAAGAAAACAACTTCGATATCACTCGCTTCCCAACGTCGGTTTCCGATTTCTGGAATGGCGAAGCCTTCCGAGGAAACGGCGAACGCTTCCGCATTGAAGCCGTGCCGGGCGAAATCACCAGTCGCTACTCAGCCAGTTGGCAGACCAGCAACTTTCTGGACACGGATTTCAGCTTCGGCCTCAGCGGCTTCTACTATCAGCGCTTCCTGCCGGACTGGGACGAAGAACGAGTTGGCGGACGAGTTTCACTCGGCTATCAGATCGACAAGTGGTGGTCCGTGACCGGTGCGTTCCGGCTTGAAAGTGTCGACTTGAGTCGACCAGGTGGTGGCATCGGCAACGCTCCGCCGCTGCTGAGAAAATCTCTCGGTGAGACCTTCCTTTCGACGTTCCGAGTTTCCGTCTCTCATGACACTCGCGACTCAGCTTTCCTTCCAACGAACGGGCACTTTCTTGAAGCGGCCTCCGAAGTTGCTTTTGGCGACTTCGTTTACTCTCGGTGGGAACTTTCCGGAACGCAGCACTTAACCGTGCATGAACGACCGGACGGCGGCGGGCGTCACATTGTCACGTTCAACGGCCAGGTCGGTTACACCGGCAACGACACGCCAGTCTACGAACGGTTCTACGCTGGCGGCTATCAGTCGTTCCGCGGTTTCGCCTTCCGAGGGATCAGTCCTCAGCAGACGACCGACGGACGCATCGTCGACGAAGATTCGACCGGGTTGTCGAGTTCGCCAATCGGCGTCGGCGGTAACACTCAGTTGCTCGGGTCGGTGCAGTACTCGATCCCGCTGACCGCTGACGAGATGATTCGAGCCGTGGCGTTCACCGATTTCGGAACGATCGAACATCGCGCGGACCTGGAACATTACCGACTGACTGCCGGCTTCGGAGCACGACTGACCATCCCAGCGATGGGCCCTGCTCCGCTGGCGTTTGACTTCGGATTCCCGATCGTGTCCGACGAACTCGACGACGAGCGAATCTTTACGTTCTCCGTCGGCCTGACGCGCTAAGTGCAGAAGTTTCAGGGGTGGCACGGGTTGCTCGCAACCGGTGTCGCGCAGCGACAAGAGGAAATGTTAACCAACCGTGGTTACCTCTTGCGGCTTCGCCGCTCAGGTTGCAAGCAACCTGAGCCATCCACGAAAAGTGTAGCCGCACATGTTTGGCCCGACCGTACTTGACTCCGTGATCAAGGTTGCGTTTGCTACCTCAGCTCGTCGATCTGGTAGACCCGGTACGTGCCGTTTTCGTAGGCAACCGGAGCGTCGAACGGGCCCCAGCGGCTGGAAACCAGGTGCGTGATCCCGGTTGTTTCGTGAAGTTGACTCGTGGCCGCGGCGGAGTACGACGTTCCGTTCCAGTTGGCTTCGCCCCATTTCTTCAGGAACTTCAGGCGGTTGTTCCACTCGACGATTCCGGCTGCGTCCTGTGGGCAGTCTTTGAAGGCAACGTATTCGCGTCGATCGGCAAACCACTTGAACGACCGACTTTCCTTCGGTGTGAGGACCAGCGCGTTCGTCGGAGTGTTCTCTTTGACCCACGTGCAGAGGTTGACCCAGTCGCTTCGTTGAGCGTCGGTCATCCTGTCGATCGAGCCTCGCCCCGCGTTGAGGTACAGGGCTGCCCCGAAGCAGACGGCAGCGATGATCGCTCGCGACTTTGCGGGCAGGAGCACACTTAACAGTCGGCGTTTGCCCAGCAGGATGGCAACCTGAACCGAGACGAGTACCGGCAAAGTGACGTCGAACATTCGGAAGGGATAGAACTTCAGCAGGTTCATTCGAGATTCGAAGTACGGCATCTCGACCGGTGGACGAGGGCCGAGTCCGATCAACACGCCGGTCGCCGCGATGATTCCCGAGCAGACGATAGTTCTCGACAGAAACATCAGCGGTCGGCCTGTTTCTGACTTGTCGCGGACCAGTCCGTTCAGGAGCCAGGCAACGCCGCCGAGGATTCCATAACCAACGTACGCCGCTGCCTTGAATTTCATCGGGTCAAGATGGTGAGGCAGTCGGTAGAACACCTGGATGTAGTTTGCCTGGAACGACAGCTTCGGATCGGCGGACAACACGGATGTCAGCGCCGGAACGACACCCCACGCGGCTGTCCCGGCGAAAAGCATGATCGCGAGAATGATCGAAGGCTGGCTGACAAATGCCTGGACCGAAGAAACGGTAGCAGCGATTCCCTGCCGCCGACAATCGCCGATCGATGACGAGGCGACGGCCATCGACATCGCGACAATGGCCCACAGCCCAACCAGAGGGTGCATCGCCACACCGGCTCCCAGCATCAGACCTGCCTGCCAGAATCTACTGCGAAGCAGACACGCGATTCCTGAAAAGACCAGTCCGTAGGCGAAGACTTTGGCTTCGACGCCACCGATCAGCCACTCGCCCGAAAAGTTTCCGATCGAGGCCAGCAGCAGAAACACCGCTCCGGAGAGACAGCCGCTCCAACGATCGTCGGTCAGCTGCGTGCAGAGTTGCTGCCAGGCCAGAGCCAGTAACCCGTAAGCCAGCACTCGACCGATCAATGCCGACGTGGCGAAAGATGTCACCAGCGTCAGCGCGCCGATCGTTCGGTAGAAGACCAGGTGGGCGTTTGAGGATTCCAGGAAGAAGTCGCCGGCGCACCAGGTTGTGTCCCAGGCGTGCAGAGATTTCGTCAGGTAGTGAGGCTCGTTGACGCCGGGAATCGGAGCGTGGCAGAACGAGTAAGCCAGGAAACCGGTCCACAGGCACAGAATCGGCAGCAGCGAATTTCGCTTTGGTCGGTGTTGAAGTGTTTCTCCTGACAAGTCCGGCATGATCCTGATCTCTACCTCAAAACTCTCAGACGCGCCGTCGGTGAATAGCGACCAAAATATGCGACCCGCTCAGCTAAACCGGCAGACTTACGCCCGCTGCTCGCCTCAATTAGGTCGTGGCGCTGACTATTGAAAGGTGTCGGCAGCGCGGCTTCGCGAGACGATTTTAAGTGCCCCGCTTGACACCTTTGAAGGAGCCCCGGATGCTATCAGAATCCTTTGATGGATCACTCCTTGCCGCCGGAGTCTGCGAGAGTCAGCTTAACCACTTGCTGATTCATTCGGCGGTGCGACTCGTGCTTGCGACCAAATGACTCCCGCCTTTCCCTCACTCCACAGTCCGAACCGCTTGCCGGTTTCCCGCGAGGACATTCATGACAATTCTGCCTCCGTCTCGAAACGTATTTTCTTTCAACGCTGGTGCCACGCTGCTGGCGTTTGTTGTCACCCTGGGGCTCGCTGCAGGTCCGGTTTCGGCTGCAACTCCTGAAGAAGAGGCGAAAGCTGCCGAGCTGATCAAAGTCGCGGACGAGGCGAAGGCCAAAGCTGCTCAGTCTGAAGCGGTTCTGAAGACAGCTCAGACGAAAGCAACGGAGTTGCAGGCCAATCTGACGAAGTTGAAGGCTCAGATTCGCAACGCCGAAAAAGCGATCAAAGATGCCGAAGCCAAGCTGAAGCCCGAGCAGGAGAAAGTCACGAAAGCCGACGCTGCAAACAAAGCCGCCGTCGCTGTGGCAAAGACCGCTCGCGCGGCCGCCGAGGAACTGAAAAAGAAAGCCGCCGAAGCTGAAGCGAAGGCCAAGGCTGAAGAAACGAAAGCCGTGGCGGCGACGAAGGCCGTGACCGATGCTCAGGCAGCAGTGAAGACCGTGCAGACGACGGTCGCCACATCGAAAAAGTCGCTAACCGATTCGCAAGGTGGGCTGAAACAGGCTGATGGCCAGTTCGCCGCATTCAAGCCGCAGTTCGATAAAGTGTCGACCGAATTCGCCGCCATCACGCAGGACCACGTCAACAAGCGACGAGCTGCCGAGAAACATCTCATTGGAATTGGCAAACTCGTTTCGTTCGCTGAGACGGTCGCCCCGATCTTCTCAAAGCGATGCCTGGCCTGCCACAACGCCCGCACGGCCAAGGGCCGATACAACATGGAGACGTTCGCCGCGATCCTTAAAGGTGGCGAGTCGGGCGATGCCCTGGAAGCTGGAGACGCTGACGCATCGACGCTGTTCGCTCTGATCGAAGACGGCTCGATGCCGAAGGATGCCGACCCGCTGACTCCCAAGCAGATTGCCGCCGTCAAACTCTGGATCAACACCGGAGCCGTTCTGGATGCTGGCCTGAGTCCCTCCGCAGCGCTGATTCAGATCATGCCGAAAGAAACTCAGCCGAACCCACCGGAAGCCTATCCCGTGCCCGTGCCGGTCACGTCAGTCGCGTTCAGCCCGGACGGAGCGACGCTCGCCACATCGGGTTACCACGAAGTGGTTCTGTGGAAGGTGGAAGACGGCTCGCTGTTACGACGGATTACCAACGTCGCCGAACGCGTTTACGACATCGAATTCACGAAGGACGGCCAGAAAATTGTTGTCGCGTCGGGAACTCCCGCGCAGATCGGCGAAGCCAAGATCTTTCAGGTCGCCGACGGCAAGCTACTCGGAGACCTTGTCCGAACGGACGATTCCGTATTCGCCGTTTCTTTGAGCCCGGATGAAAAACGACTGGCAACAGCCGGAGCAGACCGCGCGATTCGAGTATTCGACTTTGCGACTCAGAAGCAGCAGTTGCTGATCGAGGATCACGCTGACTGGGTGATGGATGTGGCCTGGTCGGCTGATGGAACTCGTCTCGCCTCGGCCAGCCGGGACAAGACGTCGAAAGTTTTCGATTCAACGTCCGGCGATTCGCTCGTCACATTCAACGGACATGGTCAGCCGGTTTACGGAGTCGGTTTTCAGGCGGACGGGAAGATTGTCGTCTCCAGCGGGAGCGACAAACAGATTCGTACCTGGAATGTCGCCGATGCAAAACAGGTGAAAGCGATCGGCGGCTTCGGCAACGAAGTGTTCCGCATCATCGTCACGCCAGAGGGCCACGTTTTCAGTTGCAGTGCGGACAAGAACGCTCGGTCACATCAGGTGTCTGATGGCAAGGCTTTGAAGACGTTCGCCGGGCACACGGATTGGGTTTACTCGATCGCCGTTCATGCTGGCACGAAGCGAGTTGCCTCCGGCTCTTACAACGGCGAGGTCCGTATCTGGAACATCGACGATGCCAAAGAGTCGCTGAAGATCATCGCCGCACCCGGCTACAAGCCAGCCGGAGCAACCGCGGCGAAGTAGCGGCCGCAGCGAAACTGGATCAGCTGAACGCAGCCGTTCAAACATGCAGGAAGGCTCGAAATCGAACGTCGATTTCGAGCCTTCTTTCGTTATGGCGTGAGAGATTTACCTCACCAGCCACGGCATCCTGCTGCAATGTGGTGTTCACCGCAGATGCCTCGGCTCAGCCTCCCTGCTTCGCTCTATGTTACTCATATCTGACTGCAGGGACTTCGCTCACGTTGGCGCACCTTCGCCACAGGAAACGTGAATGACCTGCGGCACGGACTTCATTTCAATTTCAGCTCCTGTCCAGACGGGCTGTGAGCTCAATCTCTATTTCATCGGACTAATAATGATCTCCAATGACGCTCCGGCTTCTGCTGATGCTTCTACGCAATCGGAAAGTCCCCGCCGCGTCCACTGGCATTACATGTACTTTGTGATCGCTGCATTGGATATTGCCGCCATCAGCGCCAGCCTCAGCTTCAGTCGAGAAATCATCGTCGACTTTTCTGACGCGGTTCATGTCAACCATTTGTGGGTTCAACGACAGGGCCACTGCTCAGACCTGTCCGAGCTTGCCGCCGAACTGACCATGCCCGGCACCGACGTCTTTGAATCGAAGAATGTCGACCGCGAAGCACTGCGTCTCAAGACAGCCGAGTCACGTTTTGAAGAACAGCTCGAAATCGCGAAGACCGAAGCTCGTCTGCACGTGCCTTCCGACCAGGTAAAGGACATCGTTCGTGGGCTGTCGCGGTTTGGCACGCATGTCGAAGAAGCCATCACGCAATCACGAGAAATTCTGCGTCTGGCAGAAAAGGATGACTACGAAGCGGCGGTTCATCATCTCACGCTAATGAACCACGCGAGTGGCGAGAGTGGAAAAGAGATGAGTGAGCTGAACCAGTTCATTCGCGGAATTCACGACACGCGTTTCGAATTGCAGCTCGCGCATGCCGAATCCGTTCGAGGTTACCAGTCGTGGTTCGGAGCCGGCGTGTTGCTGATGATCGGTTTCGGGTCCTGGTACGGTCATAAGTTGTCGCGTGCCGTTCAGGCTTCGATGGAAACCAGTTCGACTCAGGCGTCCGCTCTGGCTGATCAGCAGGCTCGGCTCCGCACCATCTTTAACACGGCCTCGGAAGGGATCATCACGATCAGCGATCAGGGCGCGATCGAAGAGTGCAACGAAGCGACTCTTGAACTCTTCCAGTGCGAAGAATCCGAGTTGATCGGCACTCAGCTGAGCGGATTGGTGGAGCGAGTCACCGCTGCTGAAGACGAAGACGAGAGCCACCATTCAAGGATTCTGGATATCAACGCTCTGATTGGAACCAAACAGGTGCTGGTTGCTTATCGACCGTGCGGGACGAAGTTCTACGTACAGTTCTCAGCGGCAGAAGTGAAGTTCGACGACCACAGCGTCATCACAGGCATTCTGACCGACATCACCGAACAGAAAGCGATCGAAGAACAGCTGCACGAAGCGCGTCTGGCTGCCGAATCGTCAACGGCCGCGAAGAGCCAGTTTCTCGCCAACATGAGTCACGAAATTCGAACTCCGATGTCAGCTATCATCGGCTACTCGGACCTGCTGCTCGATCCTGAACAGACCACGAATGACCGGGTGGATTGCGTGTCGACCATTCGTCGCAACGCGGACCATCTGCTGACCTTAATCAACGACATTCTGGACCTCTCAAAAATTGAGGCCGATCGAATGACGGTCGAGACGATCGAGTGCTCGCCGTGCCAGCTTGTCAGCGACGTTGCGTCGCTCATGAGAGTCCGGGCGACCGAGAACGACATTGATTTCCGCATCAAATACGACAGTGCCGTCCCGGCGTCGATCGATAGCGATCCCGTCAGAATTCGACAGGTGCTCATCAACCTGGTTGGCAACGCGATCAAGTTTACGAAGGAAGGAGCTGTCAAGGTTCACGTCTGGAGTGAAGAACTCGACGGCGACAATCCGACGATCAACTTCCGCGTTGTCGATTCAGGTATCGGCATGACAGAGGAGCAGAGGTCGCGATTGTTCCGACCGTTTACTCAGGCAGACTACTCGACGACTCGCAAATATGGCGGGACGGGGCTTGGCCTGACGATCAGCAAAAAACTCGTCAATCTGATGGGCGGAGAGATTACTGTTTCGAGCGTACCCGGGCTGGGTTCGTGTTTCGAGTTCAGTCTCCCGACAGGGTCGCTGAAGAACGTCGAGATCATCGCCGATCCATCCGAAGTCGGCGTCGCGGACGCGGTCGAGCAGGAGAAAGCCGTTGATGCCTCAAGCGAAGTGACGGCGCGAGTTCTGCTCGCGGAAGACGGCGTTGATAATCGTCGCTTGATTTCTTTCCATCTGAAAAAAGCTGGCTGTCAGGTAACGACGGCGGAAAACGGAAAGATCGCCTTTGACGAAGCCACCGCAGCTACAAAGCGAAACGAACCTTTCGACATCATTTTCATGGACATGCAGATGCCGGTCATGGATGGTTATCAGGCGTCGTCCAAGTTGCGGGAAACCGGATACAAAGGCCCGATCTGTGCATTGACCGCTCACGCAATGAATGGCGATCGAGAAAAATGCATCAAAGCGGGGTGCGACAACTATCTCACGAAACCGATCGACGTCGACAAGCTGATTTCTGCGGTACGAAAGTCGTGGGACGGCGTGACCACGTCTCTCAGCGACGAGCCAGCGGCCAGTGTTACTACACAGTCTCTGACTTCGGAATCTGCACCGGCTCCTGTTGAAGCTTCTGTCGAGCCGCAAGCCGTTGCAGAGGTGGTGGCTGCTCCGTCGCCGGCAGCAGCACCGCCGGTCGTGGAAACGCCGAAGATGGTTGAGCCGGTTGCCGAAGTCAGCTTGCCGGAAGCAGCGTCAACGAAGCCGCCGCAAGAGTCGGTCGAAAGTGCAAACGCGCCGTCACCGTCCGTCAGCGAGACGTCGGCCCCGGAAAAGTCGCCGACTAGTATCGAACCACTGATCAGCGACTTCGCAGACGATCCGGATATGGTCGAAATCATCGAGATGTTCGTCGATGGCCTGAGCGATCGGATTGAGTCGATCAAGACAGCGTTTGAGGACAGAAATTTCACCACTGTGTCCGGGATCGCTCACCAGCTCAAAGGTGCAGCCGGCGGGTATGGTTACCCATCACTCAGTGAGCTTGCATTCGCGGTCGAGCATCTTGCAAAGCAGAATGCTGACGATGCCCAGATCGAAGATGCCCTTGATCTGCTGATTGGCCAGTGTCGCGGTGCGATCGTGGGAGTCCGTGGTTCGGAATTGCTCAGCGAGGTAGAAAAACCAGCCGACGCGACAGCCTCCACTGAATCTGAGAGCCCAATTCCTTCAGAGGAAACGGTGGCAAGCGGCGACCAGAGTGCGATGTTGGAGACGATTCATCAGGAAGTTCCCGAAGTTGTTCAGGCCCCGAACACTGCACTCTCGGGCGGCAATCCGTTGACCGATATTGCCGCTCAACTCGAGAAACTGAACGATCCGGACGTTGACCGCCAGCAACTTTCAGCGGCTTTGTTGTCGCTTGCTCAAGTTCTCGGCAATACGGCGAACTCAAATGCCCCGGCAACTGAATCCGTCAGCTAAGATGACAGTACCAATTTGAACCAGCTCAGACCTCGCGGTGGTTACAATGAACCTCAGGTAACCGCTGACTCGAATCCGAACGACAGGCATAAACTGGAGGTGCGGCCATGACGCAAACTGTTCTCGCCATCGATGATTCGCCGGAAATTCATCAACTTCTCAAGGTTCGGCTCAAGAATCTTGACGTCGAACTGTCTCATGCCAATTGCGGCTTTGACGGTTTTGATCAGGCGCTGGCCGGCAACCCGGATTTGATTCTGCTCGACGTGATGATGCCCGATGCCAGCGGTTTTGATATCTGCCGCAAGCTGAAAGCCACCACCGAGACGCGAAACATTCCCGTGATCTTTCTGACCGGGGCGTCTGATGTCGATCAGAAGGTGCTTGGCTTTGACGTGGGAGCTGTTGACTACATTCAAAAACCATTCGACTCGGCCGAGTTGAATGCGCGTGTTCGAGCCGCGCTTCGGATGAAACGCTTTCAGGACATGCTGGCTCAGCGAGCGATGATCGATGGCCTGACCGGGTTATGGAATCGCGCGCACTTTGATCAACGGATGCACGAAGAGGTCGCCGCCGCTGCGCGTTACGATCGGCCAATGTCGCTGATCATGATGGACGTCGATAAATTTAAAAATTTGAATGATAATCACGGCCATCCCTTCGGTGACGAAGTTCTTCAGTCAGTCGGCGACGTTCTGCAGGACTCAGCGCGAACATCGGATTGGCCGTGTCGTTACGGCGGAGAAGAGTTCGGACTCATCCTCCGCGAGACCGATCTCGAAGGCGCGGTCATCATGGCCGAGCGCGTTCGCGAAGAAATTGAAAGCCTTCAACTGCGCAACAAAGCGCAACTGGTTTCGGTGACTTCGAGCTTCGGAGTTGTCTCTTCGACGCAGTGCATGAACCCTTGCGACTTGTCATCGAAGTGGATGATCGAGTCAGCAGATAGAGCGCTGTACGCTGCCAAAGAGGGCGGTCGAAACTGCGTCCGCACGGCAGATCGGAAGTAACGTTCCAAGCGGTCGAAACCAGCGTTTTGAGGGCTCAGATTTACGGTCGTCGCCGCTCGATTTCTGCGACTGACTGCGACGATTACGTCAATGCGGTGGCCGGCTCAACTGATTGGCCGATTCGCGTCTTGATAACGAAAAAGGCAGGATTCCAATAGAAAAGGCGGTCGTTTCCGACCGCCTTTTCTCGTTGTTGCCAGTTGTATTCAGTGGCAAAACCGGCTGCTAAGCACAGCCAGATACCAGCAAAACTACTTCTTCTTAGCAGCCTTTTTCTTCTTCTTAGCGGCAGCCTTCTTCTTAGGTGCAGCCTTCTTGGCGGCCTTCTTCTTTGCAGCAGCCTTCTTCTTCTTTGGAGCTGCCTTCTTCTTAGCAGCAGCCTTCTTCTTCGGAGCTGCCTTCTTCTTCGGAGCTGCCTTCTTCTTAGCAGCAGCCTTCT
>JBLFXD010000008.1:0-22912 GCA_047611045.1 Planctomycetaceae bacterium
ACGCCAGAAACGGAGATTCTTCGAACGGTTTTCGGCGTTCCGCGTCGTCGGCTGCTGTCATGGAGGATGCCCTGGTGCTGCCAGAAGATTGTTCTACCGACCGAATGTCGGCAGCGTAATTTACGTGAATATAGCCAGTGGCCCGACAATTCCGGAGAACGAGGCAGGTTCGCGAAGTGTCCGGCCAAACGCAATAATCCGCTCCGGTTCCGGCCAAAGCGTCAGTCGGCACCGCGCCGCTCACTCAACACCATAAACGCAGGACTTTCGATGAGTCTGTTTCGACCCGACGTCGATCGAATCCAAGGTTACGTTCCCGGCGAGCAGCCGCAGGACGACGGCTGGATCAAGCTCAACACAAACGAGAACCCGTATCCGCCCTCGCCGCGCGTCGCCGCGGCAGTTGCGGATGCTTGTTCCGGCCGGCTGAATGTTTATCCCGATCCGCTCGCCAATCGCTTTCGCAAGGCGGCAGCTAACCTGTTCAACGTTGATCCGGAGTGGATCCTTCCGGCCAACGGCAGCGATGAAAACCTGACGATTCTGAATCGCGCCTTCGTCGATCCCGGCGAACTGGTCACATTTCCATACCCGAGTTACATCCTCTACGAAACGCTCGCCGACATTCAGGGAGCTGCCCACGAACGACTGCAGCTCGAACCCGACTGGTCGTGGAACATCGATCGCGTCCGACCGCAGATCGAACGCAGCAAACTCGTTCTGGTTCCGAACCCGAATTCGCCGTCGGGCAACTGCTGGGCTGACGAAACGATTCACGAACTCGTTCCGCCAAACGGTGTATTCGTCCTCGACGAAGCGTACGGCGACTTCCGCGACGAGCCTCACTGCGGCGAGATCCTTCACACGGACGCTGGACGCCGAATCGTCATCACGAGAACGCTCAGTAAGTCGTACTCGCTCGCCGGAATTCGATTTGGTTTCGCCGTCGCGCATCCGGATTTGATTTCCGGCATGCGAAAAGTCAAAGACAGCTACAACTGCAACACGCTCTCACTTGCAGCAGCGTCGGCAGCCATCGAAGACCAGGACTGGATGCTCGAAAACCGACGCAAGATCGTTTCCACTCGCGCCCGTCTGACGATGGCTTTGAGGGGAAGCGGGTTCAACGTTGTCGACAGCGAAGCAAACTTTGTCTGGGCGACGCATTCCGAAATCAGCCACCAGAAGATTTACGAGGATCTGAAAGCTCGCAAAGTGCTGGTCCGGTTCATGAAATTTCCGGAATCACTCGACGGCACCGAGCTGACCGGTCTTCGCATAACCGTCGGAACGGACGACGAGACCAACGGCTTTCTGTCGATTCTCGGCGACATCCTGCAGTGACACATCTGCCTGCAACGAGGCACGGGCGTTGGGAGACCGCGAGTGGATCGTCTCACGAAGGAACATCGCAGTTGGAACATGTCTCGGATTCGAGGTGCCAATACGAAGCCGGAAATCCTCGTTCGTTCGATGCTCCACCACATGGGTTACCGGTTCCGCCTTCACCGTAAAGACTTGCCCGGCAAACCTGACATCGTGCTTCCAAAATACGAAACGGTCATCTTCGTGCATGGCTGCTTCTGGCACCGGCATCCTGATTGCCAGTTCGCTTACACTCCGAAAAGCCGTGTCGGGTTCTGGACAAAGAAGTTTGCCCGCAACGTCGAACGTCACGACGAGGTTGAAGCCGAATTGACATCTTTGGGCTGGAATGTCGTCGTCGTGTGGGAATGCGAAACCAGGGACGAAGAAACTTTGTACGAATTGCTGACCGAACGTCTGGAATAAACCATGTCAGAATTGCCGCACAGTCACGAGTTGTTGTCGCGCGACGAAAGCCGCCTGTTGATCGTCGATATGCAGGAGAAGCTGCTGCCCGTCATCAACGACCAGGAAGATGTGCTGGCTAACTGTCTCAAGTTGATCGAAGCGGCAAAGATTCTGGAGGTACCCGCGACGGCGACCGAGCAGTATCCCAAAGGTCTCGGACCAACCGTCTCAGCCATCACCGAACGTCTTCCGCACCGACCAGAGAAGATCGAATTCAGTTGCCTGAACTGCCTCGACTGGAACTCGACGGCTGCTGAACCGGAAGGTCGATTCAAAGTCGTCGTGGCCGGAATCGAGTCACACGTTTGCGTGCTCCAGACCGTGCTCGATCTGTTGTCTCAAGGATTCCGAGTCTTCGTTGCAGCGGACGCCGTCGGAAGTCGCAAACCGCTGGATCGCGATGTCGCCCTGCAACGAATGGCTTCGTCGGGGGCCGTCATCACGACCACGGAGTCCGTTCTCTTTGAATGGTGCGAGCGTGCTGGAACGCCCGAGTTCAAGGAAATCAGCCGGCTGGTCAGAGATTAATCAGACTTCTATGCTCCGCCGCCAATCACCGGTGCAGCAATTTTCCGGTCTCAATATTCAATAATCACTCGCAGAGAGAATCAACGCATGTCGGCATTCAACGTTTTTGGAGTAGGTAACGCCCTGGTCGATTTTCAGGCTCAGGTTTCCGATGAGACACTGGTCGAACTTGATTTTGCAAAAGGCATCATGACCCTGGTCGACGAGCAAACTCAGCAGCGAGTGCTGGCTCGCCTCGAAGGGTCAGATCTCAATCGTTGTGCGGGTGGCTCTGCCTCGAACACGATCGTCGGCATCGCCGAATTCGGCGGCACGACGGCCTACGCTGGCAAGGTTGCCAACGATGAAATCGGCGAATTCTTTCTGAAGGATATGCGACAGCTCGGCGTTGCAATCGACGTGCCGCAGGGCGAAGGACAAAGCGGAACCAGCGTCGTTCTTATCACGGAAGATGCTCAGCGAACATTTCTCACCAACCTCGCAGTGTCCGTCACACTTTCTCCCGACGACATCGACGAAGAGCAGATTCGCAATTCGGAATGGATCTATGTGGAGGGTTACCTGTTCACCGGCGATTCGACCAAGGCCGCTGCCAGGAAAGCCATCGACATCGCGGTCAAGCACGGAGTGAAAGTGTCTTTGACGGTTTCGGATCCGTTCCTCATCGATATTTGCCGGGATGAATTCTGGGAGCTGATTGAAGGTCCGGTTGACCTGCTGTTCTGCAATCTCGAAGAAGTTCGCAGCCTGACTAAGAAGCACGATCCAGCCGACTGCGCGCAGGAAATCCATCAGCACGCCGCCGCCGTTGCGTTGACGCTTGGCGAAGATGGCTCACTTCTGATGGAAGGCGATCGTCTGATCCCGATCGAAGGCGTTCCCGTGAAAGCGATCGACACGACGGGAGCCGGTGACATGTACGCTGCTGGAATTCTCTACGGCATCACGAACGGTCTCTCTTGGAAGCAGTCAGGACATCTTGCTTCGCACGCTGCTGCCAGGGTCGTTAGCCAGCTCGGTGCACGTCTCGAAAAGCCATTCACGCCTGAAGAAATTCAATCTCTGATTCCGTGATGGCTGGCGGCGACTGACGCGAGTTGGTCACTGAAGTGCTGCTTCGCCAGTTAAGAATTCGTGACAGCGTTCAAACAGCCACGCAATGACAGAGGGTTGTTTGGAACGAACGTTTTCCGTTGGCGTCGACGCAGAAGTGTCAGACCTGACAAGCGATCTGTACGGCTGGCCGCAATCCCAAAAAGATTGAGTGAGAGACTGCAACACGGCACGTAATTCAGCAATACTTCCGTCGCAGCCGGTCACGTGTGCCGTTTTAAGCGTTGGCCCGCGCGCGAAGTGGCATCGGCCGGCTGCATTATCAAACGACGCAAAAAGCCCGACCTGTAAAGGTCGGGCTTTTCTATTGGCTTTGCGCTGAACGCGTGAATCCTGCCTGGTCGTTGGCTCGTCCAAAGAAACTCATTCGGCACTGAGTCGCCGAACACGGTGCGTTTCGCTGTCGCCGATGTAAACGTTGCCGTGACGATCGACGAAGACGCCATGAGGCCTCGCGGTGCGACACTTCAGCGGGTCGCCATCTGGACCGTCGCCCCGCTTGCCGTCTCCGACCAGCACTTTGAGTGTGCCGGTTGCTGCTCGAATGACGCGAATTGAATGGCTCTCTGTGTCCGCCAGAAAGACGTCGCCGTTTGGGCCGATCGCGATACCTTTTGGACCGGACAGCTTCGCCAGTTTTGCCGGCCCCCCGTTTCCCGTGAAGCCTTTCTTGCCGGTACCTGCAAGGTGATGGAGTGTCCGTTTTCGAAGATCGATTCGATAGACCGCGTTGCCTTCTCGAAGCGCCAGATACAGGCTGTGTTTTCCATCGAAGTCCAAAGCTCGCGGTCCGTTCAGCGGTGTCCCTTTTAATGGTGCACCATCGGGAGTTGGTTTTCGCGCACCCGTTCCACCAAACGTGTCGATGATACCGGACTGCAGATTCACAACTCGGACGCGATGATTACCGATGTCGCAGATGTAGAGATTTCCGTCGTTATCAAGGGTGATCGAATGCGGCCGGTTCAATGTTGCTTTCGTCGCCGCACCTCCGTCGCCCGAGAAACCCACTTCGCCGGTTCCCGCAACAGTCGAGATGATTCCGGACTTCGCATCCACGCGCCGAACGATGTTGTTCTTCATTTCGACGAAGAACATATTTCCGGCGGCATCGAAGCGAACTTCGTAGGGCTCGTTCAGTTCAGCGGCGGTGGCCGGTCCGCCGTCACCCGAGTAACCCTGCTTGCCGTTTCCGGCGACGACGGAGATCTTGCCAGTCGCTTCGTCCAGTCGCCGCACGACGTGGGTGGCGATTTCGCAAATGTACAGAGCCCCGTCGGGTCCCTTCGCGATGCCGTACGGTTCCCCGACGGGCGTTTGATTGGCGACCTGTTCTCCGAGTTCGAGTCCCGAGGCTCCCGTGCCGGCGATCGTGACGACTTCGGCTGCGGACACGCAGGTCGCCATCAGCCCTGCTGAAACAACGGCGGCAAGAATTGGAAGGACAGGAGTGTGGCAACGCATGAACGATTTTCCTGGCTAAGGTTTCTGTCGATGGCCGCGCCTCGAATTGCAATCGGCGACGTTCATCACTCTAGCGGTGACCGATCCTTCGTTGAACCATCGCGACCGCACACTCCGACAAGTCACGAAAAACTTACTCGACAACGTGAACGAGCATGGCGTCGTGGCCACGGGCGCTCCAGTGAGAACTCGCCACAACGACGACGGTATCGCTGACTTTCAAAGCACACTCTTTGAGACCCCATGCCGTCGCGAATTCTGCCAGCTCCTCACCGGACTGAGCGGCCTGCTGCCACACGATTGGCGTGATTCCCCAAAGCAACGTCATTCGCCGCGCCGTTCGCCATGATTTGCAGACGGCGAGGACAGGAACCAGTCGGCGTTCCTTTGAGATCGCCAGTGCTGATCGACCGGAAACTGTCGCCACGGCGATCATTCCCGCATCGAGTTGTTCAGCAGTCGCCACCGCGCCGATGGCGACCGCTTCCGTAATGACTTGAGCCTGTGCAGAGGCCGCAGACAAATCTTCACGAACGATCGGGTGCGTTTCCAGAAGCCGTTCGGCATCGCGAACGATGCGGCTCATCATGGCGACGGCCTCGCGAGAGTAGTCGCCGATCGCGCTTTCACCGGAAAGCATGACGGCGTCCGAACCATCGAGCACGGCATTGGCGACGTCACTGGTTTCCGCACGCGTCGGCAATTCGTTCTTGTGCATGCTGTCGAGCATTTGGGTGGCCGTGATGACGGGCACTCGCTTCTGATTACACAACCGAATGATTCGCTTCTGGATGCCCGGCACGGTGACGATATCAACTTCGACGCCCAGGTCGCCGCGTGCCACCATCACGGCATCGGACTCGTCGATGATCGCTTCGAGTTGCGCGACCGCTTCGCCCTTCTCGATCTTGGAGACGATCATCGGCGGCGTTTGGGTGCCCGACGCTTCGATGCAGGATCGCAGCAGCCGAACGTCGTCGGGGCTTCGTACGAAACTCAGGCCGACAAAATCGATCTCGTTATCGATGGCCCATTGAAGATCGATGCGATCTTTTTCGGTCAATGACGGAGTGCTCAACGCGACTCCGGGCAGGTTGACGCCTTGTCGACTTCGGATAATTCCGCCGGCCTCGACAACGCATCGAGCCCAACCGGCAGAAGGATCAGTTTCTTCGACACGCATTCCGACCGTTCCGTCGGCGAGCAGAATTCTGTCGCCCGCCTTGACGTCATCGATCAACGGCTCGTAGCTGCAGGTCAGCTCAAAATTGTTGGCAGCTTCTCGCCCACGGACAAAGGTAAAGGTTGCTCCGTCCGGGCAGGAAACACTATCGCCCGGCAGCTTGCCCAGACGAATCTTCGGCCCCGACAGGTCGCCCAGCAGCCCGACAGGTTTATCGAGTTCTTCCGAAAGCGATCGCACGTTCGCGACGATTCCTGAAAGCCACTCGTGTGACCCGTGAGCAAAGTTGAGTCGGAAAATATCGACACCGCGCAGGATGAGATCGCGCAAGGCTTCGCGGCTTTCGCAGGCCGGGCCGACTGTGGCGATGATCTTTGTCCTGGCGAGCGGGTTCTCGCGATAGTCGTTGCCAGAATTCATGAGCTGTCTCCCGCGTTTGAAGAATGCTTATCGCAACGAGCTTGCTCGCGGTGTGGGTTCGTGATAATCCCTGACTTCCGCAGCAGCGAAACCGAGAGTTAGCTGAAACACCGATCATGGCCACTCGCGGATGGCAACTTGCGAATGCTGCCTGCCGGAGTCTATCGAACAAATGGAAGAGACGAATCGCAATCCTCTAATTGATCGCCTTTCGGTCACGCTGGGAACCGGATTCGGGATCGGCTTCGCGCCGTTTGCGCCCGGAACCTTCGGGAGTTTGCTGGGTCCTCCGCTCGTATGGGGAGTCCTTCAGGCTGGACTACCTTTGCCTGCGGTGCTGGGAATTGCGACGGTGTTTATCGTTGTCGGAGTTCCAATCTGCACGGCTGCGTCGGCGGCGCTCGGGAAACACGATCCCGGGCAGGTCGTTTACGACGAGATCGCCGCATTCTGGATCGTCTTTCTTCCGCACATTCTTTTCGGAAAGCCGATTGGCTGGCTGGCCGTGATTGGTGGCTTCGCATTTTTCCGCGTCTTCGACATCGCGAAACCGTGGCCCATTTGCCGGTTGGAAAAGCTGCCGGACGGCCTGGGAATTATGGCGGACGATCTGGCAGCCGGCGTGTTTGCCGCAGCTTGCCTGTTTACTCTCGAAGAAGTCGTTGCTCGATTCCTTTGACAGATTTTTCAGTCCGATCGAGTCGTCGGCTGCGGTACGATGCCTTCCAGAGATTCCCGAATTACGATCGGAGTGCGACCGATAGGAGGCTCACTAACGATGAACAGCGGAATGACAAATCAAGTTTCAGCGACAGCCACGATGACGGCGTTTATCGCTTCGTGTGTCGTACTTTTCTCGTTTCATGCAGCGACCGCGGACATCGTCTATCTCAAAACTGGCGGCGTGATGCGCGGAGTGATCGACCCGTCCGACGACGACGCTGAAGACTCGGTAACGATGAAGCTGCTCTCTGGAGCGGAGATCGAATTACCGGCCGAGCATATCTCCAGTCGGCAAGTGCGACCGCTGAAATTCGAACATTACGAAGTTCGAGCCGAGTCGCTGCCGGACACGTTGGATGCTCATTGGAAACTCGCAGAATGGTGTCGCGAGCAGAAGCTGGACGAGCAGCGGGAGATTCACCTGGAGATCGTCCTCGCCATTGATCCCGAGCATCGCCAGTCACACTACGGGTTGCGACACACGTTTTATCGTGATCAATGGATGACTCGGGACGAGTACGACCAGACGCGAATCGACGACGGTTTCGTTAAGTACAAAGGCAAATGGGTTCCGGTCGACAAGTTGGAGTCGGTCAAAAGCGACGATGCAGCCTCGAATGCCGAACGAGAGTGGTATGCCAAAGTTCGAGTCTGGTTGAACTGGGCAACCGGCAATCACTCCGAACGGGCCGCCGACGGCCTCAACAACCTGCGCGGCATCGACAGTCCGGACGCCCTTTCCGCACTCGTGCAGTTTCTCGGAAAAAGCCAGCGAGTCGATGTCCGGCGGCTGTTCATCGAAATTGCCGGAAAGATCGAAGGCCCCGGTCCCGTTGTTCCGCTGGCGACGTTGTCCGTTCGCGAGGATGTGAGAGAACTTCGAGAACTGGCTTTGTCGATGATCGACGAATCGCGCTACGACCAGGCTCGCCAGCTCGTGATTGGCGACCTTCGTAATCGGAACAACGTCATAGTTCGTCGCGCGGGAACAGTTCTGGCAAAGATCGGCGATGAAACTTCGGTGCCGGCGCTGATTCGCGCACTCGTCACAACGCACAGCTACAAAGTGCGAGTCCCCGTGCAGGGTTACAGCTTTGGAATCGACGGTTCGATTCCCAGCGGTTCGGGATTGCCGCCCGAAATTGAACTCGGACTTCGAACGGGAGTTTACGACAGCGTGCAGGTGGTGCCGCTGCTTGGTGCCGCGAGAGCGACAAAACTGATTTCAGTAGCGGTCAATCGAGAAAACTCAGAAGTCCTGATGGCTCTGCGGCAAATCACTGAGAAAAATCTGGGATTCAACGAGACCGCCTGGCAACGGTGGTGGAACGTCGACCGCAATCAGACAACGCTCGCCCCGGACCTCCCATAACCGATCGGGATGATGAGTAGGGTATGTCAAGCGCAGCGCCGGCGTACCATTGAGCAATCGAGGCGTGATCCGTGGATGATGGTACGCCAGCGCTGCGCTCGACATACCCTACAGTTCGTACCAGCAATCAGCTGTCGGTAACGACCTGGCATTCAGGCAGGCTGGCAAGAAACAGCCGGCCGTACGGTTTGGTGCGGACTCGAGGGTCAAGGATTACGACCTGCCCAGTGTCCTGGCTGGAGCGGATCAACCGGCCGAAGCCTTGCTTCAGCTTGATGATCGCTTCGGGGACCTGGTACTCCATGAACGGATTGCCGCCGCGAGCACGGATCGACTCGACACGAGCTTCCAGCAGCGGCTGGTCAGGAACGCCGAATGGTAGTTTTGTGATGATGACGTTCTGCAGCGCGTCGCCGGGGACATCCACTCCCTGCCAGAAACTATCGGCCCCGAACAGGACTGCGGCGGGTTCGTTTCTGAACTTGTCCAGCATTTGCGAACGCGGGAGCCCGTCGCCCTGACAGTACAGCGCGATATTCTGTTCGCTGAACCACGAACCGAGTCTGGCGGAGCAGTTTTTGAGTGTGCGGTAACTCGTGAATAAGACGAATGCTCGGCCGGCGGTTTCCAGAACGTGTTTCTGAATGGCTTCGCAGAGTGCCGTTTCAAACTCGGCTGGCTTTGCCGTGGGGTCGGGCATCCGGTCGCGAACGATCAGCTTGACCTGTCGTTGATAGTCGAACGGACTGCCAAGTTTTTTCTCCAGGGCTTTGGTGACGCCAAGTCGACTCTTAAGGAAGTCAAAGTTTTCTTCGCCAATCGCCAGCGTCGCGCTGGCCAGGATGACCGTCTTCTTAACGTTGAATAATTCGTCTCGCAGAACGGGGCCAACTTCGATCGGGCACGAAACCAGCCGAGTTGATTCTCGTCGCCCCGATGTTGCTTCGATCCAGAAAACGGAATCGTCTTCGGTCTGCGAAATCCACGAGTCGACCGACATGGCCAGCATGCTGCAGCGTTCTGACGCGGCCTTCAGTTCGACTCGCTTTTCCTCTGCTTCGATTTCTTCTGACTCCTGCGCGAGTCGGAGGCCGAGTTTGCGAAGCGCCGGTGTCAGTTCGTTCGGGATCTCGACAGGCCCGCGGACTCGGCCATTCGTCGGGCATTTGGTCTGACGCCAGTTTCGCATGGCGACGAAGAAGTCCGAGTAGTACTCGCGCAGCCGGATGACGGCCTTCTGGCAATCCGTCAGGTTGTGCGCGACGAGCAGGCCTTTGTTGGTACGGTCGTTGTAGAGCCGGTTTAACAGGTACTCGACCTGCCCACTGGATGCAGAAATACCAAGGTGGTCGCCTGCCACGCCTTCGATCGTGTGCGCTTCGTCGAGGATCGCGATGTCATAGTCAGGTAGAATGGCCGCTCCGTCCCGCCGTAACGCGAGGTCCGAAAAGAACAACGCGTGATTGACGACGAGGATGTCCGCGTTCCAGATTCGTCGGCGAGCCTGGAAGTAGTAACAGTCTTCGTAAAAGTCGCAGTGCTTACCGAGGCAGTTGCCGTGTTCGCTTTGCACTTCTTCCCACACCGAAGGCATCGGTCGGAAGTCGAGGTCAGAGCGGCTGCCGTCTTTCGTCGACTTTGACCACTCGACGACGTCTTCCAGTTGCCGCACTTCTTCCGGCCGAGCGTACAGCGAATCCGAACGCTCAATGGCGCCGAACATTCTTCGAAGGCTGATGTAGTTCGATCGGCCTTTGACCAGCACTGACGAGAACTCGACGGGCAGTACGGAATTCAGAAACGGCAGATCGCGGTGAAACAATTGCTCCTGCAGGCTGATCGTGTGAGTCGAAATCACGATCCGCTTTTTAGGCTGTTTGTCGTCCTTCTTCTCACCCTGGTCGCGAGTCGCGTGCAGAATGGCGGGAACCAGATAGGCGAAGCTCTTGCCGACTCCGGTTCCGGCCTCGACGATCAGGTGGGATTCTTCAGCGATGGCCTGCTCAACGGCCGCTGCCATCTCCAGCTGTTGCGGACGGCTTTCGTAGCGTTCCAGCCGTTGCGCAATGCGGCCCTCGTCGCCAAGAATCGATTGCGAGTCGAGTTCCATTTTTAGGGAACTCGCTGAAAAGCGACGATGCACAGGTCGTCGCTTTGGGCGTGGCCATCAGCAAACTTGTTGACGTCGTCGACCGTCGCTTTGACAAGGGCGTCAACTTCCAGAGGGCCACTCTTGATGAAGGCCAGCAGCCGCTTGCTGCCGTAGATTTCGCGATTGAGCTTCATGGCCTCCGTCACGCCATCGGTGTAGAGCACCCACGTGTCGCCCTGCTTGAGCGGATGCACCGACTGTTCGAAGGTTTGATCCGGTATAATTCCCAGCGGAAGCCCTGTGTCGTCGCCATCGATCTGCTCAACATTACCGTCCAGGTCACGAGCCATCGGCGGCAAATGTCCGGCACTGACGAGCACGATCTCGTGTTTTTTGGGGTCAAGGACTGCCATCGCGCATGTAATGAAACGATGGCCCAGGCCGCTGGTCGCGATTTCGGAATTCAATCCGGACATCGCCTCGGCCGGAGTCTTCTTGGTGAGCAGATGGTATCTCGCCGCGGAGTAAAGGCGTGCCATCAGCAACGCTGCCGGAACGCCTTTGCCGGCAACATCGGCAACGGTAACAGCGATACGCCCGTCAGGTAGCTCGATGTAATCGTAATAGTCGCCGCCGACGTGCTGAGCTGCTTCGTAAAAGTCAGCAAAGTCGTAGTCTTCGACGTCGGGTGGCTTGTTGGGCAGGAACCCGATCTGCACCTGCATGGCGATTTCGAGATCGCGTTCCAGATTCTGTCGATTGATCAGCGTCTGGTGCATGTTCGCGTTTTCGATGGCGAGCGTGCATTGCGTCGCGATATTCACGAGCAGGTCGAGGTCGTCTTCGGTGAACTTTGATCTCAGATCAAAAGTCGTGATCTGGATCACGCCGAGTCGTAGTCCGGCTTGAGTGATCAGCGGAACGCACATCATCGACCGAATTTGCAGTCCAGCGAGGCTTTCGCTGCTGACAAACCGGCTGTCTTCGCTGGCGTCGGCACTGAGGATCGCCTCTCCCGTCCGCATCGCGCGGTTCACGATGGTCCGGCTGACGGACATCGAGTCGTCGTCTTTGCGGCGGTTTCGGCAGGCACGAACGTGAGGTTCGTCGTCCTCTTCTTCCTTCAGCAGGACAAATGCCTGGTCGGCCTGCGGGAAGATTTGAAACAAAGCGTCGAGGATCGATGGCAGGACGTCGTCGATATTGAGGACGTTGCTGAGGTGTTTGCCGATTTCGAGGATCGCTCGCAGTTTGACTTCCGGTTTGACACTCAGCCGAACGCCCGAACCCGAGCGAGCGTCGATTCGCGAGATAATCGACGAACGGTCGCTGTCGTCATCGAGTTCGTCCGGGTTGATCGGAACGCTGATATTTGCGGTAGCCCGGATGGCGTCGTGGTCGGCTGATTTCCTTGGCTTTACGTAAGCGGTGTCCTCGCTGAGGTCGCCGTTGCTGCTGTCGTCGTGGAACGAGTAGGTGTACTCGCACACGCGAACGAGGTCGCTTTCCTTCAGCAGCGTCGGCTCAGTCACGTCCGATTCGTTGACCTGAGTACCATTTCGGCTGCGAAGATCTTTGACGTAGTAGCAGCCGTGAGACTGGACGATCTGGGCGTGTTGCCGGCTGACGGCGCCGTCTTCCAGGATCACCGCGCAACTGGGATGTCGGCCGAATACGATTCGGTCGCCTTCCAGCGGGATGACCTTACCCGCGTCTTCGCCAGTCAAAACCTTGAGGTGTGCCACAGTGGCCCCAGCTTCGAGCTTAAAAATCGCCGCGCAACTCACGCGTGAAAAGTGTGAGCAGTCTAGTCAGGTGGCGGCTGTCCGGCAACGAGTCGGGCAAGTCGTAAACATCGTCCAGGACGAATGTTCTGTAGGAAGTGTTCGCTCATTTCTGCCGAAAGGTGCCTGCATTTTCGAGGCCTTGCCGAACTATTCGGTTGGCTGAGCCTTGCGTGGAACCTTCATCTCGAAGGTGAGTAGCTGATCTTCCCGGCGGACAACCAGCCGCAGCGTATCGCCGGCTTCCAGACGCCCGAACGCGGTCGCCAGCTCTTTGACAGACTGCACAAGGTCGTCATTCACGAACAGCACGAGATCGTCCGGCTGAAGTTTTGCCTCGTGAGCGGCCGAGCCGTCGACCAGAGCATTGACGTACGCCGGAGTTCGAAACAGCACGTCCGGAATCATGACGATGCCGAAATCGACCGGTGAATACCGTAGTTCGGAAGTCGGTTCGTCAAGAGGTTGCCGCTGCGACCGAAAATTGCCCGAGATGATTTCTTCGATGGCCGTCGTCAGTTCGGAAATCGGGATCGAGTAATTCAGCCAGGTATTTGTCTCGGCGTTTCGAACTTCGCGACCGATCATGCCGAGCAGCTTGCCCTCGCGGGTTGCCAGCAGACCGCCGGCTGCCCCCGAGTTATTCGTGATTGCGTCGACGACGTACACCGCGCCGTCGTAGGGAAGCTCAAACGTGCCGCGACGAGTCTTGAGTTTCGTTTTCGCGGCGATGACTCCGTGCAGCACAGAAACGGCTTCGTCGCCCGTCGCCACTTTGAACATATTGCTGAACCCGAGAATCCGCGTGCCTTCACTCGCCGAACCGATGCCGGAACTCAGGTCGAAGTGGGGCAGATCCAGTTCCTGATCAAATGCTTCGATTTTGAGCACGGCCAGTTCCAACTGCGGCTCGGCTCCCAGGACGGTCGCTGTGAATCGCCGACCGTCGTTCAGTACGACGATCACTTCGTCGGCATCGAGCACGTGACTCCAGACGGTGACGATGTGCCCTTCTTTCGAAACCAGAAATCCGCTTCCGAAAGCGGCAAGTCCCTGCAGACCGCCGGCTCCGAAAATCTTCACCATGCGAGGAAGAACGTAGCCGATCGTCTGAGAACTCGATCGACTCCCCGCAGCGCGCGCCGATTCGGGAATCAGTCCGGCTGTGGCAGCGGCCAGAGTGATAATCAAGGCGAACTTACTGACTCGAAACATGGCGGTCACTTTAGAGAATGCGGGATTCCGTTCACGGCAACCGACAATCGGAACGGTTTCGAACCCGCGCGTCAACTGCTGATCGGCATGCCGGCTCGCAGTCGAATTCTCGCCGCTGCTCGTGCTGCCCCAAACTGAATCGAACTTGCCTTCTGAGCGTTCGCGAGTTCGTCGAGTGCTTCAAGACTTTCTGGAGACCCGACACCCGTCAGCAAGTCGACGATCGCTTTCTGAAGTTTTGGATCAGCCTTTGGAAGTTCAGCGACAAGATGCTGTTCTCCGTCGGCGCCGAGGCCGATTTTCTGCAGCGTCTGAGCAGCCATGAACTGAAGTTTTGAGGTTGGATTGGCAAAGAGCTTCAAGAGCCGAGGAATGCTGCGTTCGGTCGCCCGTTTCTGTAGAGCCATCATGCCCTGGTGCTGAACTGCGAAGTTCGGATCGTCGAGAGTTGTCAGCAATGCATCTTCCAGCTCGACACGTTTGTAATCTGTCGGCGTTCCCAAGGCCATTAGAGCTTTCGTCCTCGTGAAGCCGCTCTTGTCGGGCGGTTCGGTCATCGCCTTCAAAACAGCTTCGACTCTTGGCGCCGAGGGATCAGATGCCGCTGCGTCGCCACTCGCTGCGGCGGTTTTCGCAGCGGCAATTCGTGCCTTGACGCTGTTGAGTGACAGCGTCGCGAATCCTTTGCGAGAGAAATCTTCTCCACTTGAAATTGGTTCGAGTGCCTCGACGGAATCTTCACCACCGACTTCCTTCAGAATTTCGCAAGCCGCATTGAAGACCTGAACGTCTTTCTCGAAGAGCAGCGCGATGGCCGATCCTTCGACGGTCGTTCCAAACTTGATGAGCGCTCCTTTGGCGTCGTGCCTCGCGAGTCGATTTTTTTGAAGAGTCTCAAGCAACGGAGCAATGGCTTGCTCGTCGCGAAGAGTGCCCAGTGTCTTGACTGCCGACTGAACCACCGGAAACATGGGATGTTTCAGTTGAGCAATGACGGCTGGTACGCAGTTCGGCGTTCCCCAGGTGGCGAGCGCGTCAAGCGCGCCTCGGACCGTTAAATACTGCTTTGATTCAAGCAGGTCGACCAGCTGCGCTTCGACTTCCGATTGCCGTTCGGGCAGCACCGCGAACTTCGCCAGCGTACCCAGCTGTGATGCCATGAATCCGTCCTTCGCGTGTTCCTCCTTGATCTTTTTGAGCAGCGCGTCAACTTGCTCACCTTTTGGGACAACCGCCTTGCTTGCAGCCTTGATCGCGTTGTCGTGTTCAAGTTTCGCTTGAGAGATGGCGGACGCTCGTTTTCGTTCGGCGACGATCGCCGAGTCCTCTCGCACCACGATAATCTCAACCGGGATGCGAACCGTTTCCTTGCCGTCGTTTTTCTCGTACTGATGGTCGAACTCGAATGACTCAACCAGCCCGAGCTTTCTGCTGAAAACGACTTCGCCGTTGCCGGTTATTCGGAAATACGGTGATTCGTCATTGTCGAGCGTTGTCAGCGCGAACGTTTTTTCAAGCACCACCTCGTCGTCGCTGTCTGAGACGATTCGATACTGATGGACGACCTGGGCCTCGAATTCTTTGATCGTTTCCGGGGCGAAGGGATTGCGAACTCGTCCTCCAAATCGAGGCACACGCGGAACGGGAATTCGCACTCGACCCAACGGAGAATTGTCCTTTTGAACCGTTACCTTAATCCGTTCCCGCACCGTCCAGCTGCTTCGACCTGACGGATCGAACTGGTGAACGGTCAGCAGAGCCATCGGGCCGGCAAGAAACGGCAACTGATTCGGTGCCTGGAACGATTCGACATTTCCGTACGCGTCGACGTTCAGCGAGCCCGAGTTGAACGTTGTGTTTGGGAAAGCAAACATCGGACGCTGTCGATTGTTAGTTTCACGTTTGGTTCGGAACTTGCCACTGGTTCGAATCCTGACCAGCTCGCCGGAAACCGCTTGAGGACCAATCGTCACGGTAATCAGTGCGACCGAAGGCGCGACGGCTTCCACAAGTGCCGGTCCCGAGAGAGCCTTGTCGGCGCCACCGTCTGCTGCCGCAACCTCGTTCGCGTTCAGCAGCGAAAGCACTCGCTCAGCCGGTACGCAAAAGCCAACTCGCGTTAATGCCATGCCGATCAGTTTTGAACTGGCCACGCCGAGCACCTGCCCGCGATCGTTGACGACTGGGCCGCCGCTGTTTCCCGGATTGACGGCGGCGTCAATTTGAAATCGCTTTCCGGTTTCGCGATCGACGATGCCCGCAACGATTCCACGCGTGACCTTGATGCCGTTTCCAAGAACCGTTGAAAGCGGATACCCGATTGCCTGCACTTCTTCGCCGAGCCGAACCTTGCTGGAATCAGCGAGCGATAACGTAGCCAACCCCGCAGCGTCGATTTTAAGAAGCGCGAGATCATCGTCAGGCTCAACGGCGACGACGTTAGCCGAGTGCGTCTTTCCATCAATCTGCACGTCGATCTTGTCCGCACCCTGGATCACATGAGCGCACGTCACCAGGTAACCGTCAGCGCTGACGAAGAACCCGGTGCCGGTTCCTGTCTCAGGCTTCGTTTTTTTCTTTACGGCGGTTGAGTCGACTTTCGGAGGCTGCTCGTCGACCGTTAATTCGACCGTGCCCGAGACACTTTGCTTTTGACCGTTGGCCGTCGTCGCCATGCTCACCGAGTAACCCTGAATGTCGCCAGGATTCCACTGATAAGTAAGAGGTGTCCCGCTGGTTGACGATTTCGGTTGAGGACCCGCCTCTTCGGCGATCGCTCTTTCAGTGGGTATTGAATCGGGAATGGCCGAAGTGACCTCTGTTGGTGACTCCGGTTTCGTTTCCGGGGCCGGCTGGCGGCCGGGAGAATCCACTGGGGGCTGAGGCTCGGGCTTCGCCTCTGCAACCAAAGTTGTCGGTGTGGATGGCGCGGTAGCAGTTGGCTCATTTTTTACGGGTGGTGTCGCAGTGGTCGGTTTTGGTGTGACGGCCGCAACTTCGATGGCGACCGGTTTCGCCTCGACGGGCGTTGAATCGGGAATGTCTGCCGGCGTTTCCTCACGGACGGGAGTTGCTGCTGGAGGTGCCGGTTCAAGCACAGGTGGAGTTGCGACGGCAGGAATAGCGCCCGGTTCAGCGACTGATTGGTCGACCAATGCCGGTTCGGATTCCACTGCATTCAGCGCGATGGCTCCCGGAGCAGGGGCGTCAAAAATGAGCCCAAAGACAAACAGGCCGGCCGCCACAAACAGACCACAGATCACCGCGGTGCTCGCGGCCAGCAGGATCATGGTGCGGCCGTCGTGGTTTTCTTCGGGACTACCGTCTTCAGGTCGTGATTCGCTTCTCTCACGCATGTCTGAAACTCCTCATGCTTCGAAGAAGTTGCTTGCTGGAACTTCCGTAGTCCACGTCACCCGAAAAAAAGATCGCAATTCTCCGTTGCCGAAGCTGCCAGCGTCGGCAACGACACCACCACCACCTTGTATCCAACTATAAATTCGTGGGACGACAACTTAGTCACGACCACAGCCGAAACCGTTTGCCGCCGGGGTCACATGCTACCATCCACCTTCAGTCGACGTCTCGTGAAAGCCGGAAGTTCCGCAAAGAAGCTTGCCAGGTAGCGAACTCGCAAAGCGGGACGACCGCTCAAGGATTCCCCCGTAGGGCATGTCAAGCGCAGCGCCGGCGTGCCATCTCAGCACGGCGTCGGAAAATGGTACGCCGGCGCTGCGCTTGACATACCCTACAAAGGCTGACGGTTGCTGAATCCGTTTCGACGACCGCGTCGATCAGCTGCCGACGAAGAAGCGGTCTGTCGAGCCGCCTTCCTCGACGATCGGAACTCGCACGGGAGCACAGCATTTCGGGCACCAGCCAACGAAGGCATCTTTCGAAGCGTTGGCGTACGCGCGGATGTAGACGTTGCAGCATTTCATGTGAATGCCGACAAACGGTCGCGCGTTGTTCGAATCAGACTGAGCGTCTGGCTGCGAAGGCACGTTGAACCCTCCTGGTTCGAGGCCTGTTCACTTCTTAGTTACACGCCGCAGGCAACGAGTGCGGCGGCTTGACCGTAGGCGGTGACGTTAACGGTCAGGAAGAGTTTGTTGTCCGTTTTCAGAGGCTCGCCGTGGATGACGTTCAGTTTGCAGTCGTCGTCCGGTGTTGAGTAGTTGAGCGTTGCCGGAACAACTCCGTGCTGAAGTCCGATCAGCGATGCCGCCAGTTCGAGCGTTCCGCAGGCGGCACCCGAGTTTCCGATCACGCTCTTGAAAGCGGTCACGGGAACGGTCGATGCCGATGCGCCGAAGACTTCGTGGATCGCGTTGGCTTCGTCGATGTCGGCCTGCTTACTACCCAAGCCGTGCGCGTTGATATGGCCGATGTCCGACGGAGAAACTCCGGCACGTTGAAGAGCCTTGCTGATCGCTCCGACCAGGGCGTCTTGAGTTCTCGGAGTTCCGTCGACGTTAATCGCACAGCACGAGGCTGAACTGAGCACCGAACCAAAGATGCCGGCGCCGCGAGCTTTCGCGTGCTCTTCTTCTTCAAAGATGAACGTGCAAGCGCCTTCGCCCGCGACTTGACCTCGACGTGACGCATCGAACGGTCGTGACCAGCTTCCCGGTTCAGCGTCATCGTACTCAGCCATCTCGTCCCACAACGCGGCGTGCAGACACTTGGTCGGCTGAATCCGCGAACCGGTCGATCCGGCAAGCATCATATCCGCTCGGCCGGTCGAGATAATCGCGAAGGCTTCTCCCATCGCGCTGTTGCCTGACGCTTCGGCCAGAGTCAGCGAGTTGTTGGGGCCTCGAGCGTCGGCGTGAATTCCGATGTGGCAAGCCGGCATGTTCGGCAGGTATTTCAGAAGCCACAGCGGCTCCATTCCGGCCAGGCCTTCGTCGCCCCATCGGTCGAAGTTGAATTTTTTGTCTTCGTCGCAACGAAATTCGCCGTCGCTCAGAACGTCCGGTGTGCTGAACATTTGATTGGCACCGAAGTCGACGCCGAGCCGTTCGTGATTGATCGACTCCATGTCGAGTTCGCTATTGGCCAACGCAAGATGAGCTGACGCGACGCCCATCTGAATCTCGCGGCACATCACCTTGATGCTCTTTCGCTGAGCTTTCAGGTACTGCTTCTTGGCTGCTTTGTCAGTGAAGTCTTTCACTTCGCCAGCGACATGCCCCGGTAGAGCCGATCCGGCCAACAATTCGATCTTTGAAATGCCAGGAGTTTGTGCAGAGATGCCGTTCCAGAATTCGTCCCGACCGATACCAATCGGAGAGATAATACCGGCACCGGTGATAACGACGCGTTTTGCTTCAGACATAGCTGTAACACTAGACCCAGAAAAGAGTTACAGGCCTTTGGAGGCCATTATTTAGAGTTGTTCTCTGTGGGCTGGACACTGTTGCATCTGTTGATCGGACGCGAGACCCTGCGTACGTCCGATTTGACCCAACTTGCAAACAGTGATTGGCTTTCGGCAGAGAGCATTTGAGGCAGAAAGCATAGCAAACCCAAACCGGCTCCAAAATTCAAGAGCGGAGCCGGACTTCATGATCACTTGTCGCAAAACAGCGTCCGCAGTGACTCAACTCGCCGCCGATTCGTGCCAAGGTCTGAATAACCAACTTTCGACGCTGATCGGATGTTGATCCGTTTCGTGGCTCGATCCAGGCGGAATTCGAGCACGTCTACGAAGCGGAGAATCCGGGTTAGTATCCGCGCCTCGATGTAGTCGTCAGTCTGGCTGACGATCGTCGTCCGCGGCTGGTCCAGCAGAATGCCGATCAGCCTTGCCCATGCGGCATCGGCATCGTCCGAGAAGATCAGCGGCTCGATTGAATGGGCGTTGCCGGGATACTCACTGCAGACGCAGTTCGGCGAGTCCGGGCACGGTCGCAGTTTGCCGTTAGTAAGCCCTGCGTCATCCGGGTTGCTCATGTCGCTCATCATGAATTCTGGAATGACTTTTTAAGCCACAGAGATCACCGAGGACTCGGAGAAGTTATCAAGATAACCCCTCGTTTATCTCTGTGCCCTCTGTGGCTCAAATTCTTATCCAACCGAGTTGAGTGACGGATTCAGGTGCGGATTACTTTTTGGATGCCGCGTTTTGTTTCGCGAGTCGATGCACTGTCGACACGATCTGGTCTTCCAGGCCAGCCTTCCACTTCGAAGGAAGCTGGTAAACGATCATCGATGTGTCGCCTTCGTAGCCGCCCTCTTCGAGAACTCGCTCCGACGGGATGTAGGCCATGACGTCGTTCGCGTAGCCGGTCACCCATGTCGAATTTTCTCCGAGTTCGCGTTTCAGTCTCAGTTGGTAGTCGACGACCAGTTCGCCGCCGAGTGCCACCCAGTTGATATTCTTGCCGAGTTTCCAGACCTGAATCGGGTACGGCCATGTTTTCGGAAGCGAGCCATCGCGTTCCCACTCGCTCAGCAGCAGCTTCGCCCGCCCGGCTGTGTAACGGCTGGAATTCTTGAGGTCCGCTTGAAGCTGCTCCTTCGTCGGAAGCTGGTCGAACTCCAAGTCGACCTCTTCGAATGAAGAAGCGAGTTGGCCTTCGACCTTCTGCATTGGCTCGTCAAGAACCTCGTTGACCGATACGGCAAGCATCCGCCCGTACTTCTGCGCGAGTTCGATCTTCCGCCGCGGCAGAGGATTCTGATCAGCTCCTCCGCCGGTAAAGAACATCGCAACGGAATCGGGATGTCGATCCTCAAGATAGAGCTGCGCGAAGCCGGAGTAGTCACCGCACCATTCGTAGAAGCCGAGCGTCGTGTTGTGGCAGGCGTAGCCGAAGACGACGCCTCGCAGCTTCGAGCCGTCCGGCGATTCGATCTTCAGCACCGGAACCTGGTGGTCGTACGGGCCGATTCCTTTGGGAGTTCGTCGGTTGGCTGCGAAGCGGCACACTCCGCTGCCGGTTGAAAGTCGCGCCGGCTTCAGGTCAGCGATGGCTGCGTCGACCGCCTCGGTCACCCGCTGGTTCAGCCAGACCTGGTACTCGCGGACCTGTTTCCAGTCGGCTTCTTTCATGTCGAGCATGTAGCTGAGTCGGGCATCGACGGCCGGTCCACAATGAGTGTGCGAGCAGGCGATCATCAGGCTTCGTCTTGGCAGACCGTGCTTCTTCTCGGCAGCGGCGGAAACGGTTATCGCCATCGATCTCGGAACTCCCACCAGGTCCGTGGCGACAAACACGACGGTCTCGCCTTTGGCATCTCGAATCGCCGTCGCGCGAGCGTACAGGTCGTGGACCTTGCCTTCCGCCGGGTGAGTCCGGCCGCCGTAGCCGGACATCCACATGAACTCGGGCGGCGTGATGACAACTCGGGAGACGCCGGCCTGCCAGGCACTGGCGCTGCCCGAGGCATCGCTCGAAGCATCAGCAGCGTGACCTGTCAAACCATCCGCCAGCGGAACCAGAAGCATTATCGCGGTGAGCAGTACCTGTCGCATGATGATTTCTCCATTGCAGGGAGGGACAGCGTCGCTCAGCATAGCGAATCCGCCACGAGTCCAAAGTGACCAGCACGACCTTCGTGTCAGTTCTTCATGTCGAAAGCTCACCTCGCGTGCTCGTTTCCCGAACCGAACTCGTCGCCATTCTGGTAATCATCGTTGCCGGATTCGCTGCGCGATTCGCGTTTCTGAACGAGCTGGCCATCGAACACTTTGACGAAGGCGTCTACGCCTCGAACCTCTGGTTCCCGAACGAGGGCTACCAATACCCCGACCGGTTCCTCTATGCCCCGCCGCTGCTGCCGAGTTTGATCGAGTGGTCGATGCTAATCTTCAGCCCGGCACACTGGGCTCCGTTTCTGCCGTCGCTGATTCTGGGAAGCCTGACCGTGCCGCTGGTGTGGTGGTCGGTCCGGCGCTGGTCCAGCGGAGCGTCCGGCATCGCAGCTGCGGCGTTGATCTCGCTCAACGACTTTCACATCGCGATGAGCCGTTCGGCACTGACGGACGCGCCGATGGTTTTCTTCCTACTGCTGGCCGTGTGGCTGGCCGTCGAAGCATTGTCCGGCAGGAGCCTTCGCCTGGCGGCAGTGGCTGGCTTTGCAACTGGCCTGGCCTGGGCGACCAAGTACAACGGCTGGCTTCCGGTTGCCATCGCTGTGAGCGGCAGTGTTGCTGCGTGGATCTTCTGGCCTCGCGAGAAGTCACCGCCCAAAGGCAACGAAGGCAGGCTGTCTGTCGGGTCGATCGTCGCGTGTCTGGCAGTGCTGGCTGTGACCGCAGCGGCGACATGGTTTCCGGTGTGGTGGGAACTGCAACCGATCGGTGGCTATGCAAGAGTCGCCGACAACCATCGCAACTACGTCACAGGCTTCGCAGAATGGTGGCCAACAGCGGTCAGGCACGAAGCCATACAGCGTCACTATGCAGGATGGCCGACGCTGCTTTCCGGTTGGCTGGCAGTGGTGACTTCAGCGTTGGTTTTCCGTGTGGAACGTTCCACGTGGAACGAGTTGTTGCCGCGCAGCGATGACTCAAAAGCTGGCTCGTCCGATGTTGTGAAACACGGCGTGAAACGTTCCACGTGGAACGACAAAAGCGAGACGTCAAAGCAACTCGACAAAGCGAGTTCCGCAGCCTCAACATCAACCGCGAAACGTTCCACGTGGAACGAGTCTCGATTCATCAGCACGTTGCTGATTACGGCTGTCCTGGGCGGTGCCGTTGCACTTAGTCCGGTCGTTGCACTTGGTGTCTGGTCGCTCATTGAGCTGATTGCTTCAGCACAGTCAGTACGCCGAATTCAACAGCAGCGTTTGCATGACTCGTCGAGTAAGACTGCTGACGACAAACGAGCATCAAAGAAGCGAGCAAAGGTCTCGACGACCACCGACGTCAGCCCGGAAATCGAAGGCGCACATCGCAGTTGGTTTGGCGTGTGGCTTCATCTTGCCTGGCTCTGCGGACTGGTCCTGGCAACGCCGCTCTATCGACCATACCCCAGACTTGCTCTGCCTCTGCTTTGTGTCGGCTGTGTCGGCACCGGCCTGGCGATCGTTCGACTTCTGCGAAGCAGACTTTTCTCTGCTGATTCGTCGGTCTCGAGTTTTGATTCGACAGACAGTTCCACCGCCAGGAGTGCGGAGTCAATCGTCGCTTCTGAATCAGCCGACTCAACTATTGAAGACGTCGTCCGTGC
>JBLFXD010000009.1:0-22824 GCA_047611045.1 Planctomycetaceae bacterium
ACACGCCTCAAGCGTCGAATACTGAAACGCCTGGAAGCCAAAGTCCAGAGGCCGGAGATTGTGACGTCTTCCGGCGGTCAGTACAGTCCGCCGCAAACCTCAATGTATGAAACAGAAGAATCACGATCGAAGGAGAACGCCGTGAGAAGTGACAATCGACAACCGGACGAACTACGGCCCGTAGATATCACACTGGGATATACCGGCAGCGCGCCGGGGAGTGTCCTCATTAAAGCGGGACGAACGACTGTCCTTTGCACGGCGAGCATCGACGACTCGCTGCCGCCTTGGAAGAAGAATGATGAGATCCCCAGCGGATGGGTCACCGCAGAATACAGCATGCTGCCGGGCAGCACGTCACCGCGGAACCGGCGCTCGATCGGCAAGCTCAACGGTCGTTCCAGCGAGATTCAACGGTTGATCGGCCGCAGTCTGCGGTCGGTCGTCGATTTCGAAGCACTCGGACCACGAACCATCACCATCGACTGCGACGTGCTGGAAGCGGACGGCGGAACCCGGACGGCCAGCATTACCGGTGGGTACATCGCTCTGGCGGCTGCTCTGAAGACACTCGACGATTTCCCGACGGATCGGCCCGTTCTGAAAGCAAACGTTGCGGCGATCAGCGTCGGCATGGTTGAGAGCAACGTGCTGCTTGACCTGTGCTACGTCGAGGACAGCGCGGCGGAAGTCGACATGAACGTCGTCATGACGAGCACTGGCGAGTTCGTCGAAGTTCAGGGCACGGCTGAAGGACGCACGTTCGGACGCGACGTTCTGAACAAGCAGCTCGATTTCGCCGAGAAGGGCATTCGTGAGCTGGTCGCTCTGCAGAACAAAGTGCTCGGCGTCGAGTAGGTCGATTGTCAGTGCTGGGTAGGGTCTGACAAGCGAAGCGCCGGCATGCCTCGTGCTTGTGGATGACGAAGGCACGCCTTCGCTGCGTTCGACATGCCCTGCGAATGCTGTCGGAACATCGATGCAATTGTTCCACCCTACGGAAGACTCAAACGCTCAGCGCAAGCCGAACGTCTGGTCGCGAGAGATCCGTCGAAATTTCGACGAACGTTTCACGCGACCAGACGATGTGCAACCTGAACGGCTTCTGCGACAGACGAATCGAATGTCACAGTTTCTCAACGGACTTTTCGGCGAGCTTAGACGTAGCTCGGCTCAAGCAGTTGAGTCACTTTGTTAACCAGTTCTTCGTTCGAGAACGGCTGGCTGATGTAGCCGTCTGCTCCCGTTGGAAGAGGAATGTCGGCTCCTGGAGCGGTTCCGTCTGAAGCAACGATCATCACTTTGCATCGATCCATGCCGCTGGCGGTACGGATGAAGGCGACGATGTCGTTGGCACTCAGGCCAGGAATTCGCAGGTCCAGAACCATGACCGACGGCTTGAAGGTTCCCAGCAGCGATCCTGCGTGGAAGCCATCGGCGGCGACGGTTGTTTCAAAGCCCGAATTCTTCAGAGCTTCTTCAACTTGAGTCGCCAGAGCCGGATCGTTTTCGACGATCAGAACTCGACGTTCCCGCTGCGAGAAGTCTTCGGGAATCGGCATACTGTTTTCTTTGAGGAAGTCGATGAAATCCTCGACCGTCACGCGGTTGTCGCCGCGTCCGGGTAGCTGGTACGCGGTTAAACGTCCGCGTTCGATCCAGCGAATTACTGTGCGAAAATTAACTCCGCAGTACTTTGCGATTTCGCCCGTTGTCAGAATCTGCTTCGGTTGCATGGCACGCCGCCTTCTTTGTCGCGAAATGAGTCTTCCCGAAATCTGCTTCTCCGAACTCCACAACTGCCCAGTTGTGAGCAGAGTTCGTAATTGCAGATTGTCCAGACGCATTCCTTAAGTACAGATACGAAATGAAACTCCCACTCAATCGTTGGACAGAACTCCGTTGCTCTGTCTGTCCGCAGCGTGCGAGTCCGGGTTTGACGTCTTTTTGGCCCACCTCAGCGGTTCGCTCCATGCCGGAACCAGCTTCGACGAAAGACGACGGGATTTCTAAAGGGAGGGGTCCAGCCGAACAGAAAGTCGTCCGGCGAAGTCCGTCTCCGGTAAGCTCGCACAAGGAACCTAGGTCACATGACAGTGCTGTCAAACTCGGTTCTTTAAGTGTTTACGCTTTTCGAGCGGGCACTCCTGCGAAACCCGACCAGACGGAAGCAATGCACCGGTTTCGCGTGCCAGTCCGGTTGTGACTGACCCAGTTGGCGCGACTGTCGGAACCGATACAGTGCGAACTCGGCAGGAGTGTCAGAGCTTTGCCGCCAACGTATGAATCACCAGATTCCACAGACTGGATTGCTCGAACGTGTCCGCCGTGATTGTTGCCAACCTTCTGATTTGCCTGTGGGTTGTCGCCCGGAGTTTGAAACGGCTCCGGCAAACAACCTTGCCGACTGCGGTCTGGTGTGCGATTGCTGGCCTCGCGATCGCGGCGGTTGCTCAATCGATCGAACTCATCAATCCGGCACAGTCGACAGGCTGGGTCGATATCGGCTGGTATCTCGCTGCGGTGGTGTTGCTCTGTCCGGGGATTGCTGTCCTGGGAGCTCGCCGCCCCGGAGCCAGCGCGTGGGCATTCTTTGTGTTGTTGCCGCTGGTCCTCGTGCTGATGTGGCCGGCGGTGGCGTCGTTCCAGGTGGCTCGTCTGGCCGATTCGATCGAGATCGAAGTGCCGGCACTTGTGGGCTTTGGCATCGTGCTGATCATGTCCGGCGGCAACTACTTCGGAACCCGTTACACGATGTCAACGTTGTACTACGCCGCCGCGATTGTTTTGGTCGTCGCACCGATGTCGGTGGCGGCTCCCGATTTCTTTCCTGAACGCAGCATGGCGAGATTCATGGCCGCGCTCGGTTTTCTACTGGCGATCGGTGAGGCTAGTTCACGATCCAATGCCGCACCGAACGACGAGATCAGCCGCTTCGACGTTTTGTGGTTCGACTTTATGGACTCGTTCGGCATGGTCTGGGCCAAGCGAGTGATGGACCGAGTTAACGAATCCGCTCGCCACGAAAAATGGACGATGCAACTCGAACTGCACGGTTTCGTCCCGCTCGCTGAATCTCCATCGGCAGAAGAATTACTTCGCACGGAAGAACGCATCGAACACACCTTCCGCTGGCTGTTGAAGCGGTTCGTCGACCCGGAGTGGATCGACGCTCGGCTCCAAACCTCAACCGTAGGTAACGCTCCGCCTGACGAAGTTCAGGATCAACCTGCAACCGAAGAACGTTAACCGCAGGTCTATCAGAGGAATACTCCGCGTACTTCACACTCGACGGCATGTTCCGCCAGCGACTCGGTGATCCCGCGTAGCGTCTGACGCTGAATCATCTCGAGAATTACAACTTCAATACTGAGTGGAACATTCCGGTCGCTCCGGAAGCCTACACGCGGAGTGGCAAGCTGTTCGGCGACCAGTATTCGATCTTCAACGCGGACAAGCTGCTGCTCTATCTCACCGTGTTTTAATTGTCGATTCGAACGGTGTCCCTGCGTTCCTCGATCCTGTCCGCTCAGATCTGTATTATCTCCGCCCGAACGTCACGGGAGGTTTTCAGGATGCGCCCGAAGCCGTTGTAGGCGACGGCAGTATCCTTGCTCGCAGTGCTTGTCGCCTCAGACCTAAGTGGATTCAAAGGCGAAGGTTCCGTTTATAGACCGCCAGAAATTCATCCTAGCTAACCATACTTTTCATCGGCAGATTCAACATGAATAAACTTGTTTACTCACTCGTTTCGCCGCTTTCGGTTTCTTTGGTGGCGATTGGCTCATGCCTGATATTTCTGGCCTCGCACACTGCGGCGGAACAGAAGTCTGATCAGAAAAACGATTCGCCTGAGGTGATTACGACAGTCACCCCGAACGAGGTTCAGCAGAAGGATCAGGTTCGTCCCGAATTCCTTCAGCCAGTTCCGGTCGATCAGAAGGCAGCGGCGACTTCATTGCCGATCAAGCCGCGCGATGGCGAGACGATCGTATTTCTGGGGAATTCACTGGCCGCGCGAATGGAGCATTACAACTTCTTCGAGTCGTCGTTGCATCAGCAGTTTCCGAAGCAGCAACTGACGTTTCGCAACATGGGATTTCCAGGACACACTCCTGCGTTTCGACCGGAAGCCGGGACCGACGATCCGTGGGCTTTCCCCGGTGCTGAAAAGTTTCGCCCGGAAATCAACGCTCACCTCGGAATAGGACACTATCCCTCACCTGATGAGTGGCTGACGATTGTCAAAGCAAACACCATCGTCGCTTTTTTCGGATTCAATGAATCGTTCGACGGTATGGATGGTCTGGGGAATTTCAAGAATGAGCTGCGGGCCTTTGTCGACCACACGCTGTCCCGATCGTACGAAAGAGCTGACTCTGCGCCGCGGCTGGTACTGGCAACTCCCATCGCGATGCAGCAGCATCCTGATTATTTCCTGCCCAGTGCTGACGAACGAAACGCTCTTTTGAAGGCCTATGCAGATGCTGTTAAGGCGGTTACGGATGAGAAGAAGGTTGGATTCCTCGATCTCTTCTCGCCGACGCTCGGCTGGTTCAGTAACGCGAAGGACCCATTGACGATTAATGGAGTCCATCTTTCTGAAAACGGATATCGCAAACTGGCTCCAGTAATCATGCAGCAACTGTTCGGCAGCGATGCGAAGCCGGTGAAGAATGAAACGCTGCTGCACCAGGCTGTCCAGGACAAATCGTGGTTCTGGAGAAACGATTACCGGATGCTCAACGGTGTCCACGCCTATGGTCGGCGCTGGGCTCCCTTCGGCAATTTCAACTACCCGGAAGAGATCGAAAAAATCCGTCAGATGACCGTGCTTCGCGACCAGAACATCTGGGCGATCGCTCAAGGGAAGTCGGCGACAATCGAAGTTGACGATTCAAACACACGGACGCTTACTTCAGTCGAGACCAATTTTCAGATCAGTGAAAAGAACGGAACGACGAACTTCCTGAAAACGGAAAAGGAAGCTCTCGAAACATTCACCTTGCCGGATGGCTACGAAGCTTCGCTGTTCGCTTCGGAGCAACAGTTTCCGAATCTCGGCAATGCCTGTCAGATGCGGTTTGACAATCGCGGTCGGCTCTGGGTTTCAACACTGCCGAGCTATCCGCATTACAAGCCGGGTGACACCAAGCCGAACGACATGCTTCTGATTTATGAGGACACGGACGGCGATGGCCGGGCCGACAAAGAGACAGTGTTCGCGGATGGCCTGCACATGCCGATCGGATTTGAACTGGCTCCCGAAGGCGTTTACCTGTCTCAGGAACCGTTCCTTGTACTTCTGAAAGACACCGACGGAGACGACCGAGCTGATCAGACGGAATACCTTCTCGACGGATTCGATCCGCACGACACCCACCACGCGATCTCCGCGTTCGACGTCGATCATGGCAACGGCATTTACATGTGCGAAGGTCGCTTCCTGCATTCTCAGGTGGAAACTCCCTGGGGCCCGGAGCGCATGACCGACGGAGGCGTCTGGCGATTCGATCCGGCGTCATGGAAGGTCGAACGCGTTTTCCAGACTGACGTGTCGAATCCATGGGGAGTCGCTCACGACGAGTACGGGCAGACCTTCATCAACGATGCCTCGGGCGGAGCTCATTATTGGATGCTGGGGTACTCGCTCAAGATTCCGCATGCGAGCGAAATCGCCAAAGTCGGGAAGTTCAACTACGAGCATCATTCCCGACCAACGTCTGGCGCCGAGTTTATCCACTCAAGGCATTTTCCCGACGAGGTTCAGGGCGACTACATCTATACAAACTCGATCGGTTTTCTGGGGATCAAGCAGCTCGACACGTTTGAAGATGGTTCGGAAATCAAAGGTAAGTTCCGTCAGAACCTGATTCAATCGACCGACGGAAACTTCCGACCCTGTGATCTGGAAGTCGCTCCGGATGGGAGTCTCTATTTTATTGACTGGCACAACACGCTGATCGGGCACATGCAGCACAGCGCGCGTGATCCACTGCGGAATTCCGAGTACGGACGAATCTATCGAATCAAACACTCCGCAAGTCCACTCCTTGATCCGCCTGTCATCGCGGGTGCAGAGATCGATCAGCTGTTTGAAAACATGAAGCTGCCGGAGATCAACGCTCGTAAACGATCTCATCGTGAACTCCGTGGCCGCAACAAAGATGCCGTCATCGCGGCGGCTCTTCGATTCGCGAAGCAGAATTCGGACGACGAACGATTGGTGCTGGAAGCTCTCTGGGCCACTTGGGGTCAGCAGGCACCGTCCGAAGAATTGATCGAGCAGTGTCTGTCGGCAAAGGACCATCGAGTCCGCTCGGCTGCTGTCCGAGTTGTCCGACACTGCCTCCATCTTCTGGACAGTCCCGAAGAGTATCTGCGTCGGGCCGCCGAAGACGATCATTCCCGCGTCCGGCTGGAAGCACTGTCAGCGGGAACCTGGCTCGGCGGCGAAGTCGCTGCCGAAATATTGCTGACGGTGGCCTCGCAAAAGACCGACCGCTGGATTCGCAACGCTTTGAACAGCGCCACGCTGCTAAGCAAGACAGAAGTTGAAGGCCTGGTTAAGAACGGGTTCGACTCGGATAGCCTCGCGATCGACTACGAGAGGCTGCTGGCCGGCAAACTCGAAGGCGCCATGAAGCTGAAGAACTACCGCACAAAGTCAAAGAAGTTTAAGGACCGGAATTTCACTCGAGCCTACGATCTCGGCCAGCGCGTCTTCTATGAAGAAGGTTCGTGCTCCACCTGTCACCGCGATCATGGCGAGGGAATCGTCCGAATCTATCCTCCGTTGGTTGGAAGCGAATGGGCGAACGGCGACCCGGAACGACTCATCAAACTGACGCTGCACGGGATCTGGGGGAAGATTCAAGTCCGTGGAAAAATCTTCGAATCCACGCGCGGCGTTCCACCAATGACCGCGATCGGCAACATGTTTACCGATGCGGAAATCGCTGGCGTCCTCACCTACGTTCGCAATAGCTGGGGCAACGATGCCAGTGCAATTTCTCCAGACGATGTGAAGCAAATCCGAGCGGCCACGAAAGCTCGCCGCCGCTTCTACAGCCCCGAAGAACTGATCGAAATGCATCCGTTCCCGGAAGGCAGCCGTCCCCCACTGGTCGCAGAGGAACCGGCGAACGAGAAACTCGAGCAGCAGTTGCTCGGCGAAACACTGGCGGATCTTGTCAGCGATGCCTGGAAGCAGGGCGACGCAATCAACGGTGCAAAGCTCTTCTATCGAGAGAAGACTGCCTGTGCCAACTGTCACGATGCCAGAACCGACTTTCAGCTTGGGCCGAAGTTGACCGTCCCTCGCAAGCAGGCGACTGAGGAGTTTCTTGTTGAATCAATTCTGAATCCGTCCAAGGTGATTCTCAAAGGATTCCAATCGGTCACCGTCATCACGGACCAGGGTTCCGTCCTGTCTGGATACCTGGTGGAACGAACCGACGAGAAACTCACTCTCAGCATTGCCGCACACAAGGGTAAGCTGCTCGATGTTTCGATCGACGATATCGATGAGATCGTCGAGTCGACTCAATCGACGATGCCCGCTGGTCTCGCGAAGTCGTTCAAGGATCGCGCCGAATTCCTCGACCTCGCCCGATTCGTTCTGGAGATCAACCGAGGCGGCGCGGCAAAACTTCGACAACTGAAGAAGAAGGCGAACGTGCAAAGATAAGTCGCTGGGCATGTGACTTTGCACCAGCATGGGCTGGCACTCCCAATCCGGGAACTCATCAAAATGCACTTTCGGAATTGGTATTCAGTGTCCTGCAGGAGGGCCACCAGGGAAACAAAGGCCTTTCAGCGTTCCAGCTCCTGCACAGAAACCATGAAAATGGTCTAATGCGAATGGGAAACCGACTTCTTCTGACGCTGCTGATTCTGTCGATCAGCTTACGTCTTCAGGGCGAGGAAAAAACGCCGCGCGAATTTCGTGTGTGGGCAACGAGCTGCTCGCACGTTCCGGCAGATATTCGACGCGGTCGTGAAAGTCTTGCCAATGTGATCCGTCAATCCGAGGGATTTGTCAAAGACACGCCCGCTTTCGAGTGGGACATCATGCTCGACGCAGGCGATCTTTCGGCTCATCAGTATCCGCCGGGCGATCGCGACGGGTTCGAGCTGATCCGCCAGTACCACGCGATGCAGAAGCATCGCCGCGAGCAGGTCTACAACGTTCCCGGTAACCACGACGCTCCGTACTACGATCACGGTGCCGGTTCGTGGTTTCAGAAATGGGGCGATCCGCTGGGCAGGCACACGGAGGTCTCGGGAGTCGATCCCGAGCGGCGCCCGTTTCCGGTGGAAGGAACGTGGGAGCGGTATCGGTTTCTGGCGGGCAACGTGCTGTTTCTCATGCTGGCCGATCGGAACGACGTCCCGGAACCCGTCGGACGCGGGCACAGCCGGGATGGCAAATCGGGAGGATATCCGGCCGGAGCAGTCACCCGCGACACGTTCAACTGGTGGAAGCAACAGGTGCTGGAGAACCAGAACCGGATCATCGTCACGATGCATCATCACGCGCTGCGGGACACGACCATCGCGTCGGGCCGCGGAGAAGGCAACCCGCGTTACCACGGAGCCAGCGGTGGTGCTGAAGGTTCGTCGTACCTTTATTACCTGATCGAGAACGAGGATCCGGAGGACTTTCAGTTCATCAGCGACGCCCACGTGTTCGAGGATTTCCTCGACGGTTTCCACAAACAGCACGGTCGCGGCGCGATCGATCTGTGGGTCGCCGGTCACACGCACGTGCACGGTCCCGACGACGACTGGGGCGGCAAGACGATCACGGAAACTCGATGGGGCGTCAGCTTTCTGCAGGTGGCGGCGTTGACCAGGCATCACGGCGGATCAAATCCGCTCAGTCGATTGCTGACGTTTACCGACGGGGCGGCGACCATCAAGGCGGACGTCTATCTGCACGACGCTTCTTACAAAGGGAACCCGATCGGATGGTACGACGCTGTGTCGAAGACGCTGCCGCTTCGACATAAGTTTGCGGCTCCGCCACCGATCAAGTCTCTCCCGCCGTTTCCGGCTGTCACCAGGATCACCGACCAGCCCTACGGCAAGCCGGATCCGACGCGGCCGCTCCGCACTGCGTCGACATCGCCCGACCTTTCGCACCGGTGGAAGACAACCGGTGAAGGAACCCTGCATCTCGAAGCACTGCTGCACGCCGACACGGAGAACAAAATTGACCACAAGCCAACGCTGGTCAAAAGCGAGTCCGACGCCGGGCAGTCTGCAGCAAAGTTCGACGGCAACCAGCGGCTGCACGTCGGCCCGATCGATATGGAAGACTGGACGAACCTGACGGTCAGCGCCTGGATCAACACCTCAAAGCAGACGTTCGGAATGCGAGTCGTCTCGAAAGACAAAGTCGGCACGCCGGGCAACTTCATGCTGTGGCACGACCTGAAAGAGTCGTGGACGATGCAGGCCTGGGACGACAAAGCAAAGCGATGGCAGACGGCTTCCTGGCATTCGCACGGCGTGAGCGACGGACGCTGGCACCTGCTGACGGGCGTCGTCGATTCGAAGCGCAGGAAAGTTCTGCTGTTCGTAGATGGCCAGCAAAAGGCAGAAGCTACCTGGACGGCCGCTTCGCTGGACGATTCCGACGGAACCGGTCTTGTCGTCGGAGCAGATTCAGGCGACCAGAAATTCGGACACGGCTTTGTCGGGATGATTCACGACGTGCATCTGTATCCACGAGCCCTCACAGCGGATCAGATCAGGACGATGTTCGCCGCTGGTCCGCCGACCATCACGGCAGCATCCGCAAAACGAGACGCCGACCGCCCTTGATCGAGTCAGCTAGCCAGCCTGGCAGGAATCGAGTGACATTCCTGAAATCATGTTCCTCGGCACAAGTCTCGTGTGTTAAGGCTGCGGGACGCTAAACCCTTACTTTTGCTTTCGGAAAAGCCGTGATCGAAAACGTTGAAATTCACAACTATCGTGGTCTGAGACGAGTGAATGTCTCACTGGCTCAGTTGACGGTACTCATCGGTCCGAACAACTCAGGAAAGACTTCCTTCCTGCACGCCATTAACCAAGCCGGAACGGGGGCAAAGCAAATCAAGATTGGCCGGACAGATCACTGGCGAATGGATGTCAAGAATGAGGTTGAGATGAGGGTCGGCGGCCAGACCTTCAAAGTCTCGGCACCTCAACGTGGTCAAGGGCTCTATGAAACCAAGAGATCAGACCCCGGTTTTGAGCCGGTCGTGTTTTTTCGTCTTCCGTATGACGTTCAGATGACTGCAAACGGCTTCAAGGATTCAACCGGTGCGATGGATTTACGGCTTGGGCCAAATGGCGAAAACGTTGCAGCGATGGTTGATTTCATGCTTCGCCGTTCACGCACGCGATTCGACGCCATGGAGGCGGAAGCACGAACATTGATTCCGGGCTTGCAATCGCTCAGTGTCTCGACACCACAAGCGCAAACCAGGCGATTGGATTTGGTAATGGAAGACGGCTGGGAGATGCCGGCAGACAATGCGTCTTCCGGTGTCCGGTTACTGTTGTTCTTTCTGGCTCTGACGCACCGACCTGACCCACCAAAGACCATCCTCATTGAGGAGCCAGAGAACGGAATTCACCCGATGCGGCTGGAAGCCGTCATGCGGATGTTGATCCGCCTCACGGAAGCGAAGGATGGACCTCAGGTTATCCTCTCGACACATTCTCCATACTTGCTGGACTATCTGGATCTTGAGAAACATGGCGTCCTGGTTTTCAGTCGCGATCCTGACGGTGGTTGCACGGCGAGAAAAGTTGACCCTGAGCGATTGAAACCATTCCTGTCGGAATTTATGTTGGGCGAAGTGTGGATGAACCAGGGTGAGCAAGTACTGGTTGACGAGGAGTCAGACGGATGATTGCTACCTTTGATCCGGCACCGCTGAGAAGAGTTCGATTGCACCCTCGTCCTGAGGGAAACGACTACCGGCGGAAGGAGCGTTTCGCCGAACTATGCAAACTGAATTCGATCACGTTGATAACGATTTCACAGGACGATTCCGCGTCGTGGTCGGAAGAAAAAGACCGAAGGCGATGCGAACTCATCGATAAGAGTGTGCATGCTGAGTTGACTGGCGTTGAGTTGCACGAGTTGTCTGAACTTCAACACGAAGCAGAGTCTCATTTCGACGAAGTTGCACCACCTCCGATTGATGGTGCTTTGCAGATTCATGCACAGCTCTTGAAGCTTGCGAGTGGTGCGAACGAATGACGGATGCCTTCGTTTATTCGCAACGTCGAGTTCGTCGACACGGACCGGCTGGATACAAAGACTATCCGTCGTATCGACGGTGGTTGCGGGATGAGTTTACGTTTCGCTGTGTCTATTGCCTGATCCGCGAGGAATGGGGACGTCTTACTGGTGAGTTCGACCTGGACCATTTTCAACCGCAGGCGAATCGCCCCGACCTTACTACCGAATATGAAAACCTCGTTTACGCCTGCCACACCTGCAACCTGCGAAAATCGGACCATGATACGTTCGATCCGGAGACGAGCCTGACGAAAGAGTTGGTTCGAGTTTATCCCAGCGGCCGTGTCGACGGAGTGAATCCACACGCAAAGGCAATTATCGCCAAGCTTGGGCTTGATTCTCCGAAGTTTCGTAGGTGGCGACTCATTTGGATAAGAAACGTCGAGTTGGCGAAGCAACACGACCGCGATCACTACAGACGTCTATTGGGATTTCCAGAGGATCTACCCGATCTCTCAATACTTGAACCGGTCAGCAACTCAAGACCCGACGGCGTGAATGAGTCATACTACGCGGTCCGGTCGCGCGGTGAGCTGCCGGAATATTATGTTGAATAACGCTGAAAGATACCGCGATCAATCACCGGGTCCACTCGACATCTCTGCTGCTGCGAATCCGCTCGACGAAAAGATTTTACGACACTCGTAGACGGCCGCGACTGCGAAGATGTGTCTGGTTTCGCTCTCATCGGTTGTGCCTTCTGGATGTTGCGGAATCGGATTGAATTGCACACAAAGTTCGAAGGGCTGCGAGCCCTCACGGCGGATCAGATCAGGACGATGTTCGACGCTGGTGCGCCGACGATCAGGTGAGTGTCGAAATCCAGGACGCCGCCAGCAAGACGATTCCCGGTTTCTCGCGCTGAGGAGTCGCCCTCGTTGTGCCTGCATTGGCGAATTCACTGCGCACCAATCATCATGTCCGAATTCCAGACCAAACCTGAGGTGTGTCGATGAGCCAAACTGAGTGGATGCCGGTCGAACCGGATGTGAACGCTGCACGAGCACGATTCGAACGACCGTTGGACGAACTGGCTGCGGGGCGGATTCCGGCACTGGTGGTACGCAAGGCGTGGTCGGCCGAAGATTGTTCCGCCCTCGTCAGGCGACTCGTTGACGAAGAATTGCTGTACGACCCGGAACTGCCAATTCCACCACAGTTTCAAAAGCAGTCCATCCCCGAAGGATACTATCGGGAAGGTAAGAACTCCGTTCCGTCGCTGGCGTGGAATGAGCAGAAAGTGACGGGCAAAAACCGAATCGACATCGGTTCGAGTCTCGGATATCGCGGATCCGATCAGGACGCGTTCTTCACTCACAGTGCCGAAACCAACGCTCTGTTTGAGCGACTCTTCGCTGACAATCCGGATCCGATTCGCCAGTTGTATGATTCTCTGAAAGCGTTTTCAGTGAATAAATCAGTGGTGACCGCACACGAGCCTGACGGACGCAAGTACGGGTCAGCGATTATTCGAGCCCACTACGGAGGCTACACTTACAAGCCCCATTTCGACTCGGTTCGGTTAAGAGAGAAACGCGAGAACTACGCGGTGCACCAATTCGAACATCAGTTCGCTGGAGTGTTGGTTCTGCAGAACGCGACCGTCAATGGGCGAACGGCGCAGGGCATCATGCACCAGTGCCTCTGGCATCCTGAGCTCGACGTGCATCTTAAGGACGGGACATTCCACGAGTTCGCCGCAGAAAACGACATTGCCAATGTCGAAGTCTGTCTGGAGCCTGGCGATCTGTACTTTTTCAATACTCGTGGCATTCACGAGGTGCCTGGCGTTGCCGGCGTTCTCCCGAGAATCGTCCTCGCCACGTTTATCGGATTCAGCTCTGACCGAGACGATATTTTCGTCTGGTCCTGAGACTGAATTGCGCCGCCGCCCCACGGCTGCTCGACGTGTCCGGCGCGCTGGGCAATCTGTCGACCCAACTGTCGACTCCGAATCCAGACCGGACGTCTGAGAATCTCGCAAAGACCGGGAATGACAACCAATCCCGACTCTGCGCTCTCCCCAAAACTTCCTCCACCCACCGCCCAAAGCGGGCACCCTGAGTCATCGGCTGTCACTCTGGCGGTTCGATCGCCGAACGAATGTGACAACGAATGTGACAACGAATGTGACAACGAATGTGACAACGAATGTGACAACGAATGTGACAACGAATGTGACAACGAATGTGTCAACGAAGCGGTCGACGAACCGATCGGCGTAACTTCAATGCCTGTCAACGAAAAAGACCCGCTGTCAGTTGCTGACAACGGGTCTCGATCAAGGGTGAGTAACCGGGTTCGAACCGGCGACCTCCGGAATCACAATCCGGCGCTCTAACCAACTGAGCTATACCCACCATGTTTTGAGATTCGCCCACGGTGGCGAAGGCTCGATACGATACTGACGGCAAATTGCGTTTGCAAGGTTCGCAATTCGGTCTCGATGTCGCATTGATTTCGTACCTGCCGCGACGCCAGAAACTGGTCAGGATCGCGAGCAAAAGTCGTTTACGAGTCGTGATTTACGTAGATCGACTCGCAGGGTGCCGCGAATCAAGGGCGTTGTGAAATTATCGAACATCGCTTACGGGTTCGTGAAGTCGTTGAGTGGGTTGCTGACTCGTTCTTTGTCAGGCTGGTACTGACCTTCGCCGGCCTGGTACTTGCGGCCGTGGAACCAGCCGAGTTTGACCTTCGACCACCACGGGGCGTAGTCCCAGCCCCATGTTCCTTCGCGGCGGCAGACTCGGGCATCGCCGCCGAATGTGGCTCCGCCGCCGATGTAGTAGCCGGCGTAGTGGCGGTCGTCTTCGCAGCTCGCCCAGGGGGCGATGCACTGTGGATTGCCGGCTCGCTGGAGCTGAGCCCAGTTGGTCGAAGCCTCTTTGTACTTCCACTTGTGCTGCCCGAAGAAGCTGGTTCGAGGGTTGATGTCGAGCCGCTCTTTCAGCTTCGTGAAGAGGCCCTGCTTTGGTTCGGGTTCCTGCGCCGTCGATGAGGACGGAGCAAGACTCAGCAACAAACCAGCCAGCACGACCAATCGGCACATCCCTGGAAACATCGCGACCACCCTGTCGAGACTCTGCGAAATCGTCACAGAACCGGTGGCCAGCGTGGAGCGTCACTGCGAAATTTCAGCAAGTCGTCGCAACTCAGCGATCAACCGTGAGGGTTTCGCAGGAACTTCTGATAAGGCAGGCGCACCTGGTTCACGATGACTTCATCGGCCCTCACGACAGCATCCGGAGGAAGGAATCCCTGGGCGCCCGCAAAGGTTACCACGTCGTCCTGATCGACACCGTCACCGGAAACGCCAAACCCACCGATCAATTGCCCACTCGAACCGTAGACCGGCGTGCTGCCAGGGAAGAAGACGATGCCGTTCTGGTTTCGTTTTCGGTCGGTCAGCGGATCGCCCGTTCCAACAAGCCCGTCGCCGAGGTCGCGGAAGTTCGTGTTCGGGTGGAAGGCGTCGTTGCCGAGCACGGAATCGAAGGCGCTGATGTTGATCGGAAGGTTGGTCTCAACGAGTGCTGCTCCGTTTGCTTGTCCACCGATTGGCAGGCCGGTCGCGTCGGCGATGTCCGGCAGGATTGAGAACGTTGGGTTCGGAGCTCCGGCGTCGATGCCGTCCGGGAATCTCGGTTCGGACAGGAAGCGAATTGTTCGGCTTGTAAACGCGGTTCCCTTCGGAACACCAGGAATCTGGTCGACGTCCTGAAGCTGCGCGGCGTCGGCGTAGTAAGCGGTGTTTCGAGCTTTCGCCACCGCGACGTCGATCGAGAAGACCGTCGCGTCACGCATTCGAAACAGACCAAGCACCTCGCCCGACTTGTCGGTTACGGAAAAGACCATTCGCGTGCGACTGCTGACCGGAAGCCGTACCGCAGCGCGAACAAGGTTAGCCTCGGCACGGGCAGCATTGATGATCTGCTCGACTTCCACAGCCGTGATGTCGTCCCCGTCGTGCGGCGTGACCAGCCAGCCGAACGGCACGGACTGGCCGTTGATCGAAGGGTCGCCCAGCGTGTTGACCGGCTGGTCGATTCCGTTGACCGTTCCCGTTAATGGCCCGAGGTTTCTGTTTGCAAATGCCAGGAGCTGTTGGACACCCAGGATGCCGGCAGTTGGTCCAATGACTTCCAGCTGAATACCAACCAGATCGAGCCGTCCAAACGGGATGTCGAGATCGGCTACCGGGTGGAATGGGGGCTTGGCGGCGCCAGGCGCTGAGTTACTGCCGCCGGCCGCGACGATCGCGATGAATTCAGCTTCGAGCACTTTTGGCGCGTTGTTGCGAGCGTTCTCCGTTTGTCCGACTCCGGCCTGGAAGTTCTGTTCGAAGACAGCAGTCCCGTCCGTGCCGGGAAAAAAGACGCCGATGCCGCCGATTAGAGTCTCGCCGTTGTCGTTGCCATCGGTGTCTCTGAATAGTGGGACTCCGCCCGGCAGCGTGGCGATGCCTCGAGCCTGTGCAGCAGGAAACACTCCGGACACGAAGCCGTAGGAATCGGGAGCGTTCAGTCGCAGGCTGTCGGCCATCCCGTTCATGTCGACGTCGGGGTTGTCGGCATAGCCGTCTCCGTCGGTGTCGAGCGGTACGAAGGCGGTGTCGATGTTGAAGCGATTTCTCAGAGTGATGTCGTCGGCGGTGCCGCGGTCTCCGTCTTCGCCCGGATGAATACTTTGGTCACGATTTGTGTGCTCGATCGCGAACAGGTCGACTGGCGGAGTGAAGGCGATTTCCGGCGGGAAGTGACCGCCCAGTCCGATTGGAGCGACAAAGCCTGGACCTTCAAAGAACGGATCGTTGCTGTTCGGGTTCGAGTTGACTTCGCGGAACGTGACCGTCGACTGACTGATGAACCGAACCAGCCTCGACGTCAGAGGCGCAAACGTGCCGTTCACCGGGTCGCCGTTCGAGAAGAACGCAGCCGTGCGAGCTTTTGCGACGGCTCCATCGATGGCAAATACGAGAGTCCGTTCTTCGGCTGTGCCTGCGTCGATCACTCCATTTCCGTTGCCACTCGTCGTCGTATTTGTAACCGAGTCCAGATTGGCGATGACGCCAGCTTCAACTCTGACGCCGAGAATGTTTCCGCCGCGGTCAACGATCGCAATGATGGCGTCTTCGCTCGTCGAAACCTGCGTCGCGTAGTTAAGAATCGCCGAAACTTCTGCAGCCGTCAGTTGCGGATAGTCCGTAAACATCGCGTGCAGACCCTGCAGCGCTGCTTGTTCCGGAGCTTCGATGCTGATCTCGCCAACGGCCGAATTGTTGACGGCATATTCGTACGTCTCGAACCCGCGTTCACGATCGTAGTTCGGGTTCATGATGTCGCCGGTGAACCCGTTGCTCGAATCTTCCAGTCCAAGGACGTGACCGATTTCGTGGCCGACGATCGTGCCAAAGTCGAACGTGCCGTCGGGGTTTCCATTGTCGATACCGGCGTCGAGATTTTCGGTGTGGTCGACAAGGATGATTCTCTGAAACTCGCTTTCGCCGGAGTCGAATTGCGTTTCGATCGTGCCGCCCAGACCGAGCACTTCACCGGGCGAGCTTTCCTGGCCGACCGCTTCCAAGGCTCCTTTGTAGATAATCACGACGTCAGAGTCCGGAGCGCTCGTGTCCTGGACGAAGGCGACTCGGTTGTCAGTCGCCTGTTCCCACTTGTCGAACGCAGCCTCGGCGCTGGCTTCTTCAGCCGTCGTAATTTCGTTCTGGTAGCCACCGAACCCTCGGAAGTCGTAGCGGATGACAACCTGCTCGCCGTCAGACGTTCGAGCTTCTGCCGTCGCTGACTCGGTGATTCCGCTGGCTGCTTGCGGAGTTCCCTCAACATCGATCGGCGGCACGATCGTCGTACCGCTGCCAGTTTCCGAGCCGCCTCCTCGAGGCGCGGCTCCAGGTGTCGAAGCCTGAGCGACCGCCGTTGGACCTCCTCCGCCACCGTAAGTCAGATCGAAGTTCGACGAGATCTGATGCTCGCTGCCTTTCTTAGCGTCCTGGTCTTCGAGATCCTCTGCGGCCGGATTCGACACCGGCTCGGTGTCGGCATCGGTATTTTCGTCGTCGCCTTCTGACTCTGCGGATTCAGGCTTGTCCGACTTCTCAGCATCGGACGTCTCGCCGGTGTCCTCAGCGGACTCCTCGCCAGACAGTAGCAACTGCCCGAGATCCGCGAGCGTCTCGTCGCTGACTGTGACGTCGGCCGTTGACGGACTATCGGACGCGCGAGTGGAATCCGAGCTCTGAGAGGTCGACTGTCCATCGGACTGGTCGGTGTTTGATGCGTCGACCGGTTCGGCGTCAGACGTTGCGTTCTGGTTTTGCGGATCAGATCCCGAGCGAGCAGATTGGTTGTCACCCTGCGAACTTTGCTGGCGAGCCAGCCAGGCGAACTGAAGTTCCATTCGCTGGAATTCGTCGCCCGCTTCCATCAACGAAATGTCGGCGGCGGAAAGGTTGTCGACTTCGTGCTTCGCCAGCAGATCGACGGTCGAGATCGGCAGCAACTCGCCAGTCGGGACTCCGGTCTCGGTCGGCACGAGGCTGCCCAGTAGCAGCTTCTGCTCAAGCTGTTCGGTGATATTGGTAGCGCGTCGGCCAGCCTGTTTGCGGCGGGGCTTGCCGAAAACACTGGAACGATGCGACGATCGACGGAACCAGGACACGTGCCACCTCCCTGCGGCGAATTCCCGAGCTTCAGTCGCGGCGGCCCCTCCAGACCGGTCGCAACCATTCAACGAGCGGAGCATTCGCGCAACTGCGCGCAACGCTCTTCTGTTTCGAAATCGGAATAATCGGCACAGTCAATCAAATCGTTTTTGTACGAATTTCCGGAAAACTCGACAGACGCGCGGAAATCGGCAGCGGTGGCTGTGTTCCGGCAGCCTCCAGACAGATCCAGAATCTGCTGAGGAAACCGGGAACTTTCCTGTCGGGAGTTCGTCAGAAAAGTGCATCCAGAGGTCTCGCGGCAGGAAGGCGAGTACTCGGATGCGAGGTAACGGCTTCTGCTGTAACCAGTTACGAGGAATCGATGTCAGGATTTCGCTGAGATCGAGATCTGCATAGAGTGACGGAACTTTCGGTTGCCGAATTCTGGCGACGCAAAGTCCGATCAAAATTTGATGCGAATGCGGCATTCGATCCGAAAGGATTGAAGTCGGCCCTGCGTGGCCGCATTCGGTTTGAACCTGCAGGGCAGGACAACGAGCCATGAACGGCACGCCATCCAATGAAAAACTATCCGCCTGGCTGGACGACGAACTGCCGCTCGACGAGCGAGCCGAAGTCGAAAAGCTGCTGGCCGAATCTCCCGAGCTTCGTCAGGAACTGGAAGAACTGCAGCGTCTTTCCGGACGACTGAAGGAACTCCCGGTCGGACAGGCACCGCCTGAATTGCATCCGGCCGTCATGCGGTCGATCGAGCGTGAGACTCTGCTGGCCGGAGATGACTCGGCAAAGGTCGCTCGCAGCGGGCGACTGCTTCGAACACTCACGACAGCCGCTGGCATCGCTCTCGTTGTCGGAGGTGGGTTGTGGTTTGGGTCAAACGGCAATCAGAACGTCGCTGTTGTTGATCCGGCTGGCCCTGAGATTCTGACGGCCCAACAAACGCCGACGACCTCAGCGGCCAACAAGCCTGACTTAAAAAGCGAACAAATGTCGGTCGAACTTCCGACCCGGCAATTCGCAATTGATCGTGCGGAACTGGGCGAAGCCGAAATCGGGGATATCGTCGAAGCTGTTCGACAGGACGGCGAGTCGGTTTCGATTGTTCGCCTGACCGTTGTCGATCGACACGCCGGTCTTGAGTCATTGCGAGTTCTGCTCGCTCACGAAGAGATTCCTCTGGATGGCTCGAAAGAAGCTCTTCCGGTTGGTGACAAAGTCGGAAAAGGTCTGGTCGCCGTTTTTGTCGAATCTCAGTCGGACCAGTTGAGCCGCACGATTCAGCAGATGGCTCAGAAACTTCAGTTGGAATCGCTGTCGGTTTCTGACGCGTTGCCGATCGCCAAGCTGAATTCCGACCTTCGATCAGAATTGGGAATCGCTGACCCCGGCGAGCAGTCTGGACCGGCTCGAGCGGTCTCCGTTCAGGAAGGCAGCTCACTGGGAAAGATGATTTCTGAGTCCGGCAGCTACGCGGGAGGCTTCGAATCTTCAGGCAAGCCGACATCAGCAGATCGTCCTGTCCGAGTCATCTTTGTCCTGACAGACGCTCCGCCCGCAGAGCCAGCAGCCAAAGCGGCAGCCAACGAAAATGGCGCCGCATAACCAACGAGTTTCGGCTTTCGGGCGAATTTAAAGAACAAGCAGGGACCACCGTCAGGTGGTCCCTTTTTCTATGCGCAACGAGGTTTGTCAGCTCCTTCCGGAAACTATCTCTGGCGAAGGATTGACTTTCCCCCACAAACTGTCGAAATGCGCAGCATGGGCAGCAAGGCATCCAAAGCAGGGTACATTCGCAAACGGCGAACGTTGCGACTTCCGATCACTCTGAGCGTGATCATGATGACGCTGAACGTTGCGCTGATGGTCTGCTGGATCATCCTGCTGGCTCAACGGGGCTCGTGGAGCGCCCTGACCATCGGCACGATCGTCTTCGCGCTGATTCTCGTTGGCATGATCTTCTACATGTTTCTGACCGTGAAAGAAGTCCGGCTCAACCAGCGGCAATCCAACTTTGTCGACAGCGTGACTCACGAACTGAAAACGCCGATCGCCGCTTTGAAGCTGTACCTCGAAACTTTGCAGCTTCGACAACTCGACGATGAACAGCGAGCGGACTTTTACCAGACGATGGAGCACGAGCTTCAACGGCTGGACCATCTCATCAGTCAGCTTCTGGAAGTCGGACGTCTGGACGCGATCGGTCATCAATCCGATCCGGAAGACATCCCACTGGACCGACTGCTTAGAAGATGTGCGGTTTCGGCGTGCGCTCACCACAAACAGGATCCAGAACAAGTCGTGAGCTTCGATATCGAACCGATCATCGTTCACTCACGACCGGTCGTGCTGGAAATGATTTTCGGCAACCTGCTGGACAACGCTGTCAAGTACGCGGGTGATCCTCCGCTGGTCGAAGTGCATGTTCGCATGAAAGATTCCGACCGCGTCAGCGTTCGAATTACCGATAACGGAGAAGGTGTTCCTTCCGACTTGCGGAAGAAGGTCTTTCAGATGTTTTACCGCGGCGGCGACGAGCTCGAACGTCGCCAGAAAGGGACCGGACTGGGGCTGTACATCAGCCGGACGCTCGCTCACATTTTGAAAGGCAGCATTTCCGTTCACGACAGGTTGGACGGTTCGGGCAGTGTGTTTGAGGTCGAACTTCCGGGGAGGCCGGAATCATGAAGATCCTGATTGTCGAAGACGAGGAAGCTCTGGCCAAAGGTTTGAAATTCAACTTCGAGCAGGAAGGTTACGAAGTCGAAACCGCCGGAGACGGTCACCGTGCGCTCGACCTGTTCGACGCGGCCGATCCGCCGTTCGACCTGATCCTCATGGACCTGATGTTGCCCGGCATGAGCGGCTACGAAACGACTCGGGAAATCCGCGAACGCGACGAACAGGTTTCAATTCTGGTCCTCAGCGCCAGAACGCTGAGCGAAGACCGGGCGATGGCCTTTGACGCGGGCACCGATCAGTACCTTTCGAAACCGTTCGCGCTGCCGGAATTGCTCAGCCGAGTTCGCAACCTGACAAACCGGCGGCAGGCTCGGACAACGTCTTCCGCCGAGACGGTCGCGGCCCCTGCTCTGCCCGCACGATTTGAATTCGGTGATGGCATCGTGGCCGATTTTGATCAATTCGAGCTGACGGTCGGTGACACGACTCACACGCTGACCACAATGGAAATGCAGTTGCTGCGGTATTTCATCGAGCAGGAAAGTCGCGTGCTCTCACGCGATCAGATTATGGAGAACGTCTGGGAGGACACGTCGGCCTTCAGCACGCGTTCGATCGACAATTTCGTCATGCGACTGCGGCGTCTGATTGAACCCGTGCCGAGCGTTCCTCGACATTTTCTCTCGGTCCGAGGCACGGGGTATCGCTTCGTCGCGAACCCGGAACCGGGAGACGAAGACGCTGATTCTGAGAATCCTGAGTCCCCAGGCTGATTTCAAATCACCTCGGTGAAGAGAAACTGGTCCGACTTTCGTAGGGTAGAACGTCCTGTTCCCACCGTATCATCGCGCGGTGATTCTTCGCCAACATTCCCGACACCACTGGCAACTACTGAATGTCCTTTGCTCGGTTCAGCGTACGAAATCCGGTTTTCGTCAATATGCTGATGCTGGTCATCCTGGCCGGCGGGACGATCTTTGCGCTGACGCTCGTTCGCGAGATGTTTCCGGAGTTCCGCCCGAACAAGCTCATCATCACGGCCATCCATCCCGGCGTGCAGCCGCAGGAGATCGAGAAGGCTGTCACGATCAAGATCGAGGAAGCCGTCCGCGATGTGGAAGGCGTCGAGAAGGTCGATTCGACAGTCTCCGAAAGTCAGAGCATCACAACGCTGACTCTCTACAACGAGGTCGAAGACGCCGAAAAAGTTCTCAACGAAGTGAAACGCGAAATCGACGCGCTCCCTGATCTCCCCGACGATCTTGAACGCGTCACCGTCAAAAGTTTCGAGCCCATGCTGCCGGTGATCTCCGTCGCGATTTTCGGTGACGGCGATGAAGCGGACCTCAAAAAGGCAACGCAAGATTTAGAAGACGACCTCCTTGCTCTCCCAGGTGTCAGTCGAATTGTCGTCAGCGGCGTTCGCGATGACGAAATCAGCGTCGAGATCATTCCCGAACGGCTCATCGAATACGACGTCACGTTCGACGAGGTCGCCGATGCGATTCGTCGGTCGAACCTCGACGTGTCGGGCGGTCAACTAAAGGGAGCACGTACGACGGTCGCCGTCCGAACGGTCGGGGAAGAATTGAATGGTTCGGATCTTGAGGACATTGTCATCCGCTCCAGCGGCGCCAACGGGAAAAAGATCCTGCTGCGTGACGTCGCGACAGTCGCCGACGGATTCGTCGACCTCGATATTGAAGGCTACTTTGACTCCAAGCCGTCCATGAGCTGCGACGTTTACAAGACGAAGTCGCAGGATGCGATTCAGATTTCCTCGGTCGTCAAAGCGTACGTCGCCGGAAAGAAGAATCAGCCGCTTAATCCGGACGGGGACGCATGGTGGCAGACCGGCCCGCTTCAGGAAGTTTTCGCGATATTCGACGCTGTCATCGGTCGCCCCGATCTGCAGAAGGTCTACGACGAGAGCCGAGCCAACCCGTTCAATCATGACTTCGACGTTGCACTGAACACGGACCTGGCACGTTTCATCGAAGGTCGCCTGGACCTGATGGCGAGAAACGGCCGCACGGGATTGATCCTTGTCCTGATCTCTCTGGTGCTGTTTCTGAATTGGCGAGTCGCATTCTGGGCGGCCATTGGTCTGCCGGTGTCGTTCCTCGGAACGTTCATCGTGATGTGGATTTTCGGC
>JBLFXD010000010.1:0-22824 GCA_047611045.1 Planctomycetaceae bacterium
GCTGACTGACGCTCAGAGCCTGTTTGTGACCGGTTTCTGTCGTCGCCTTTCCGTCCATCCGCGACTGATAACTGATTCCCCTCGCTGCGTCTGGCCCAGATTACAATCTCAAGATAGGACGGCTACGTGACATCTGCCGCGCGGGGCTCGGCATCAGCGAACCTCAATACGAAATCTGGTTAAACCGATTGATTGTGCATGCTCCCTGGCAGGCTCAACTGAAGCTTGCTCGGTCGCTGAAGAAGCTGAAGGACGTAGAGCATTGATCCGGACGCTTCACGGTGTCAGGGCAGAATACTTTGAATGATCTCGTTGCCCACCGTGCCGAGGATCGAGTAGTGGCCGTCGCAATCTGAGATGCAGATATCGCTGTCGGTGATGCCTGCGTCGCAGTCGTTTCCGTGGGCGAAGAAACATGCCACGTCAGTTGGAGTGAAATCGTCCAGCGCTCCCTGCCAGATTTTGAAGCGGTGACCTTCCGGAATGTCCTGAAGTTGAAAGCCCCATTCACACAATCCCAGTTGGAGCTCTCGCAATGGGCCATGCGGTCCCTGCGTCGAGCATTGGCCCATACTTTGGACGGTCAGTTCGCTGTCGGCATATTCACGGTCGGCAGCCGGCAGCAGATTGACCGCCGCCATTCGAATCAGCATGCGGGACGTCGGCAGTCGACTGTGAGTGCCGCTTCGAATCAGTCGGAAGATGTTCCGCCCGAAGGCGCCGTCGGTGGCGACACGACGCAGGAATTGTCCGGCCCTCGAATTCACACCCGTCATCCAGTTCGGAGCGAACGGTGCGACCAGCACTACCTTCTTTAGCCCACCGGCCGATGAAATCAACTTCCCGCAGGCAGAGGCGGAAATGCAACCGAATGAATGACCAATGATCGAGTAGCAATCGGCAATACCCAGAACATTCGCCAGCTCATGAAAATCTTTTGCCGTGCTGAGCACTGTTCGATCCGGCTGGTAGCAACTCAGCCCGATGCCCGGCCGATCGACCGAGATGATCTGCACGTCATGATGTGCCGCGGCCTGATGAAGAATGCACGCATCAAGGCGAGAGACCGGCATCCCGTGAAAGAAGAAAGTATGATGCTTGGGCGTCGCGCTGCCGAAAACGCGATAACCGTACTGGTTACCGGCGATGATCTCTGAGTAATCGTACCCCGGCTGCCGGTCGGACAGTTTCTGATTGCAGTCGCTGGCGAAGAGAACTTCCGATGTAACAGACCCTGCCGCAGCGACTGCGATGGCTCCGCGTCTCAGAAATGTCCGGCGACTCTGTGATTGGGATCGAAGTTTCTTCATAACGGCCCTGACCAGGTTCGCGATGCACATTGCAGGTAAGCGAATTTACTGTACATCCTGAATCCGACCTCCGCTGGCGAAACATTCCCGAACGTTGGCGATGAACGTTCGAGAGGGTCAGACTTGCCGAATGCGGGAAGTTTGCGGACGACCGATCCACCCGGAGCAAGACCAGACGATGAAATGGATAATCACTGGCGGCGGTGTTGTGTTCGCCCTGTTCTGCATCTTCGGATTCATCGCCAGCGGCGAGCTGAACGGAGCAAGCGAAACCAGGTGGAAGGCCGCGTACGCCATCGCCGGGGTCGTTGCGATGGGCGGAGCGTTTCTGTTGTCGCGTCGCCGACCAGGTTCCCACTGAATTCATGAAGGAAATTGGCTGGAGTGATTGTCGACAACGACATGGGCTGGGGTTGTTGGCGTTGGCGGCTGTGGAATAGTTTGTCGAGTCTCCTAACTGCCCTCGACTCTCCGCCTTTGACACTCGGCCCTCCGCATGACCGCAATTCTTGGAATCTCCGCGTTTTATCACGACTCGGCTGCCGCACTGGTGGTGGATGGCGAGCTGGTGGCAGCTGCTCAGGAAGAGCGGTTTACTCGGAAGAAGCACGACGCGAGGTTTCCGAAGCACGCGGTCGATTACTGTTTGAAAGAGGCCGGGCTGACTCCGGATCAGCTCGACTATGTCGGCTTTTACGATAAGCCGCTGCGGACGTTCGAACGGCTGCTGGAAACGTACCTGGCTTTTGCCCCGGCCGGGTTTCGATCGTTTCGTTCGTCAATTCCTGTCTGGCTGAAAGAGAAGCTGCATCTGCCTCGCGAGATCCGAAAGGGGCTCCGCGAGCAGTACAAAGGCCGGTACGTTTTCACGAACCACCACGAGTCGCATGCGGCGAGTGCGTTCTTCCCGTCGCCTTTCGACGAAGCGGCAATCATGACGCTGGACGGTGTCGGCGAGTGGTCGACGACGTGCCTGGGAGTCGGACGCGGCAACAAGATCGAGCTGACTCACGACGTGCGGTTTCCACATTCGCTCGGGCTGCTCTACTCGGCGTTTACTTATTACACCGGGTTCAAGGTCAACAGCGGCGAGTACAAGGTCATGGGCCTGGCTCCGTACGGCGAGCCGGAATTCAAGGACCTGATTCTTGAGCACGTGATGGACCTGAAAGAGGACGGCTCGTTCCGCATGGACATGAGCTATTTCAACTACTGCCAGGGCCTGACAATGACGTCGGACAAATTTCATCGCCTGTTCGGCGGCCCGCCACAACCGGCGGAGTCGACTGTCACGCAACGCGAGATGAACCTGGCCGCTTCGGTTCAGGCGGTCTCCGAAGAAGTCATGCTCAGAACGGCTCGGCATATTCACCAGCAAACCGGTTCGAAGAATCTGGTCATGGCGGGAGGCGTGGCACTGAACTGCGTCGGCAACGGACGAATCTTGCGCGAAGGGCCGTTCGAAAATGTGTGGATTCAACCCGCAGCCGGCGACGCGGGCGGAGCACTCGGCACGGCATTGTTTATCTGGCATCAGCTGCTTGAGAAAGAACGATGTTCAAACGGCAAAGACACTCAGCGAGGTTCGCGTCTTGGTCCGGCCTTCCCCGACGACAACATCGCAAAATACCTCGATCAGAACGACGCCGTTTACACAACGTGCGAATCCGACGAGCAGCTTTGCGACGACGTGGCATCGTTGATCGCCAGCGAAAAAGTCATCGGCTGGTTTCAGGGGCGTATGGAATTCGGGCCTCGCGCGTTGGGGGCGCGATCGATCATCGGCGACGCTCGCAGCCAGAAGATGCAGTCGGTGATGAACCTGAAGATCAAGTTCCGAGAATCGTTCCGCCCGTTCGCGCCAATCGTGCTCAAGGAACACGTGCATGAGTATTTCCAGATGCGAGAAAACGAGGACAGCCCGTACATGCTGCTGGTTGCTCCCGTGCGGGAAGAAATCCGCAACGAACTGCCGGACGACTACGAAAAAACATTCGGCATCGACAAACTGAATTTCTCCCGGTCGAGCATTCCCGCCATTACCCATGTCGACTTTTCAGCGAGAGTCCAAACGGTCGACACCGAACGGGATCCGCTGCTTCACCGGTTGATCTCACAGTTCAAGAAGAAGACCGGCTGCCCGGTTCTGATCAACACAAGCTTCAACGTCCGCAGCGAACCGATCGTCTGCTCGCCGGAAGACGCTTGGCACTGCTTCCTGATGACCGACATGGACGTGCTGGTTCTCGGCCGGCACATTCTTCTCAAAGAAAAACAAACGAAGAAGATGACCGAAGCCGACCGCGACGCTCACCTCGCCCAGTTCGAGCTTGACTGATTGATTGATCGCGAACGCGTCGCCGGAAACTGGTGTCACGCTCCTCCGTCAAACCGTAAATCACATTTTTGCGATAACCCGTTCCGAAACACTGGATACCTTCCGTCATTCCCGCGCAGGCGGGAAACCAGCGAGCAAAGCTGACTCTGGTTGCAGCCAACTGGGTACCCGCCTGCGCGGGTATGACGTGTCCACTGGGACGATCTTCGCAATTGTTCAAGCAGGAAACCCGCCATGTACACGCCTGCCAGTTTCGTCGAGAACGACCTCTCGGTCCTGCACTCGTGCATCGAAGAAAACAGCTTCGCGACATTGGTCACGACCAATTCAGGCGGCCCGGTGGTGAGTCATCTGCCGTTGCTCCTTGACCGTGACGCCGGCCCAAACGGCACACTGATCGGACACATGGCGAAAGGGAACTCGCAATGGCGAGAGATCACCGACTCAGCCGCGCTGGCAGTCTTTCACGGCCCGCACGCTTACATTTCCCCGGGCTGGTTCAAAGAGCAGAACGTTGTCCCAACCTGGAATTACGTCGCCGTCCACGTGACGGGGAAAGTGAAGCTCGTCGAAGAGCCGTCTGAACTACTCGACATCATCCGGCGATACGTCGAGGTCTATGAAGCATCGATGCCCGAGCCTTGGCAACTGGATTCCGCAGTACCCGACTTCATCGAAAGTCTGCTCGGAGCCATCGTCGGCTTCACCATCGAGATCGAGTCAGTCGAAGGAAAGTGGAAGCTCAACCAGAACCACAGCGAAGAACGCCGTCAGAAAGTCGTCGACGGTCTTAAAACTCGCCCCAGCGACGGCGCATCAAAGATTGCCGCACTGATCCAGGCGACGCTTTCCGCCAGGCAGTAGTCTCTCAACTAAACCACGTCCGGTAGTGCTGGAAGGCTCCGTAGACGAGGAACGATTCGATGAGGTTTCCGAGGACGGATAGCCAGAAGATCAGGCGGAAACTTTTTTTGTAAGTCTTGTGGCGGAAGAGTTTTTGACCGGCTATCGCTCCTGGCCAGCCGCCGAGCAGTGAGAGAATGTGCAATGTCCTCTCAGAAATTCGGTTGCCTTCCAGCTTCGCTCGGCGTTTGTCGATGCCGTAGACGGTGAACGTTGCCAGGCTCATCACTCCGAACCATGCGGAGCAGACGATCATCGCAGTTTGACTCATTTCTTTGCCTTGCTCGTTTTCGACGTCAACTCGTTCGGATGCCGGACTGGAGAAGGAAAGGTAATCGAAGGACCGTATGGCTGGTAAGTTCGCCTTGAGAAGCGGCTGTGCGAACTGGGATTCTGAAAGTTGGAACGCAGAGGCCACAGAGGACTCGCAGAGGCGCGGAGAGTTCTCCCTGAATCTCTGCGTTCGTTTTCCTCAGCGTCCTCTGCGTTCAAAAATTACCCCTGAATCCGATTCGAATTACGTTGAAGTCTTGTGAGTTTTCGCTTCTCAGACTTCCCCTTGAGAAGTCCGACCGGTCACAATACACATCCTTCCTCAGAAACTCGCCCGCCGCCTTTTGCTCCCGACGGACCGAAAGCCATGCCTCGAAGATTCAGTACCAGTTCTGCCACTCTTACGGCAGCGGCCTGCCTTGCGTTGACCATTCAGTTGTTATGCGTGAACGCCGACTCGGCATTTGCTCAGGATCAGCCAGCCGATGGCACGTCTCAGAAAGTTGACTTCAATAGAGGCATTCGGGGCATCCTTTCGAATCGATGCTACACGTGTCACGGGCCAGACGACGCTGAGCGGCAGGCTGACCTCCGTCTCGATTCTCGAAGCGGTGCCACGGCGGATCTGGGTGAGCACTCAGCCATCGTGCCCGGCAAACCGGAAGCCAGCGAGCTGATTAAACGAATCACCAGTTCGGATCCGGACGTGATGATGCCGCCGGCCGGCAAGGACAAGCCGCTGTCGAAGAAAGAAATCGATCTATTGACACGTTGGGTCAAGCAGGGAGCCGAATACGCGAAACACTGGTCGTACGAGATTCCGACTCGACCAGCCCTCCCGAAGACTTCCGACAAAGTCTGGCAGCGAAACGCGATTGACGCCTTCATCCTGTCGCGACTCGATCGTGAGAAGTTGTCGCCGAATGAAGAAGCTGACCGAGCCACTTTGATTCGTCGAGTCACTCTGGACCTGACCGGTCTGCCGCCGACGCTGGAAGAGGTCAAGCAGTTCCTCGCCGATAAATCGCCCAACGCCTACGAAGCTCTCGTCGACCGACTGCTCGAACGAGAGGCCTACGGTGAGCACTGGGCGAGAATGTGGCTGGACCTGGCTCGGTATGCGGACTCGGCGGGCTATGCCGACGATCCCGCGCGAGTGATCTGGGCGTACCGTGACTACGTCATCCGCTCGCTGAATTCGAACAAGCCGTTCGACCAGTTCACGATCGAGCAGATCGCTGGTGACCTGTTGCCAGACCCGTCGGAGGACCAGCTGATCGCGACGGCGTTCCATCGAAACACGCTGACCAACAACGAAGGCGGAACCAACGACGAGGAGTTTCGCAACGTCGCGATCGTCGACCGGGTCAACACAACGATGGCCGTCTGGATGGGCACGACAATGGCGTGTGCTCAGTGCCACACTCACAAGTTCGACCCGATCACACAGGCAGAGTATTTCAAATTCTTCGCCTTCTTTAACAGCACAGAAGACGCCGATCGCCGCGACGAAAGCCCTCGCCTGCCGATTTACACGGACGAGCAGAAAGCAAATCGGGCCGCCTGGGAAACCGAATCCGGCGAGCTGGAAAAACTTCTCGCAACGCCCACTCCAGAGTTACTCGCGTCGCAGGAAAAATGGGAAGAGCGACTGAAGGTTGCCCCGGAATGGGCAATTACGAAGCCGACCGAAGTAGCGTCGAAATCCGGAGCGGTTCTGACGACTCAGGATGACAGCTCGATCAAAGTGACGAAGCAGGCGAAAGTCGACACGTACACCGTCAACCTGCCGGTCAAAAACGGGCGACTCACGGGACTTCAGCTCGAAACTTTCCCCGGCAATAACTTCGTCGTTTCGAAGATCTCCGCCGCGTTGATCCCGCCGAACGGAACGCGGCTGAACGGTCGCTATGTCCGAGTGTCAATTCCTGGCAAGGGCAAGATGCTGTCACTGGCCGAAGTTCAGGTCTTCAGCGGTGCTGAAAACGTCGCACTTCAGGGAGCTGCCACGCAGAGTTCGACCGACTTTAACGGACCCGCCAAACTCGCCATCGACGGCAACACGAACGGCGACTACCAGAAAGCCATGTCAACAACCCACACGGCGGTTTCAACGGATCCATGGTGGGAGCTGGACCTGAAAAACAGCCAGGCGATCGACCGAATTCAACTCTGGAACCGGACGGACGGCAAGCTGCACGTTCGGCTGGCAAACTTTGTCGTCCAGGTTCTCGACGACGATCTTGAAGTTGCCTGGGAACAGAAAGTCGCCGAGCCACCGAATCCCAGCGCCGAGTATTCGCTCAGTTCAGCGAGAGGAATTCCGTTTGGTTCCGCCTTCGCCGATTACTCGCAGGATGCGTTCTCGGCATCAGATGTCTTGAACAATCCAGACACGAAGACCAAAGGCTGGGCGGTCGGCGGGCAGGCTGATAAGAATCATCGACTGACGCTCGTTGCGAAGAAGGCCGTCGAAGTTCCCGAAGGCTCGACGATCTCTGTCACGATCGAGCAGATTTCGACACACGAAAATCACACGCTGTCGCATTTCAGGATTTCGTCCAGCGATGACGAACGACTTCGGGAGTTCGCCGGAATTCCGAATGACAAACTGGCCATCGTCACAACTCCAGTCAGCGAGCGCTCTGACGAACAACGCAAAGCGCTGACCGCCTACTTCGTAGCTGATGTCGCTCCGGAACTCGTTAAAGAACGGGGACGTCTGGCAACTCTCAAGCAACAACTGGCGGCTCTCAAGCCAGCGACGTCCGTTCCCGTTATGAAAGATCTGCCGGCAGATAAACACCGAGTCACGAAGATTCAACTTCGAGGTAACTATCAGCAGACCAGCGACGAAGTTACTGAAGGGGTACCGGCCGCGTTTCATCCACTGCCGGACGATCTCCCGCCAAACCGACTGGCTCTTGCGAAGTGGCTGATCGATGAAAAGAACCCGCTGACCGCACGGGTCGTTGCTAACCGGTACTGGGACGCAATCTTCGGCATCGGAATTGTCAGCACGAGCGAGGAGTTCGGTTCGCAAGGGGAGTTGCCCGTTCATCCAGAGCTGCTCGACTGGCTGGCCACGGAACTTGTTGCCAGCAACTGGAACGTCAAGCACCTTGTGAAACTGCTGGTGACTTCTGCAGCGTACCGACAATCGTCGCGAGTCACTGAAGACCTGACCGCTCGCGATCCTCAGAACCGGCTACTCGCTCGAGGACCACGGTTCAGGCTATCGGCAGAAATGATTCGCGATCAGGCTCTAAACGTCAGCGGGCTGCTCGTACACAAACTGTTCGGGCCACCGGTTCGACCTCTTCAGCCGACTCAGGGAGTGAGCGCCGCGTTCGGGAGCGCCATCGACTGGAAAACCAGCGAAGGTGACGACAAGTTCCGGCGAGGTCTTTACACAACCTGGCGACGCTCAAACCCGTACCCATCGATGATGGCTTTTGACGCCGTGAATCGTGAAGTCTGTACTGTCCGACGAGACCGGACCAACACCCCGCTCCAGGCACTGGTGACGCTCAACGACCCAGTTTACGTCGAAGCCGCGCAGGCATTGGCGAGACGCATCGCTGCTCATGAAGGCTCAGTTGAAGACCGAGTCGCCCACGGGTTCCAAGTGGCAACTGCCCGAACACCCGAACCTTTCGAACAATCGCGCCTCGTCAAACTCTTTGAAGTCGTCAGAACAAAGTACGCCGAGAACTCAGAAGCAGCGACGGCCATTGCGACGATGCCTTTGGGGCCGGTCCCCGAAGGGATGGATGTTGTCGATCTGGCGGCGTGGACGGTCGTCAGCAACGTGCTGTTGAATCTCGACGAAATGTTTATGAAGCGGTGACGCCAAACAGACCTCGATCAAACTCAATTTGTCATTGATCAAAACCGGACTCTGCCATGAACCCGTTTACTCAACGAATTCAAAACCTGACTCGCCGCCACTTTCTGCGAGATTCGAACATCGCGCTCGGCGGTATGGCCCTTTCCGCGATGGCCGGAAACAGCGCCAGCGCACGTCCAAAGGTCATCAATCCGCTCGAGCCGAAGAAGACCCACCACGCGCCGAAGGCCAAACGGGTTATTTATCTCCACATGACCGGTTCACCCCCGAACCTCGACCTGTGGGATTACAAGCCGGAACTCATCAAACGCACGGACGAAGAATGTCCGGCTGAGTTCCTGGAAGGTCGCCGCTTTGCCTTCACGTCTGGCGTGCCGAAGTTGCTCGGCACGCCTCGTAAATTTCCGCGGGTCGGAAAAGCCGGACTGCGAATGTCCGACGCCGTTCCCAATCTGCACAAAGTCGCCGACGAAATGTGCCTCATCCATTCAATGAACACCGACCAGTTCAATCACGCTCCGGCAGAACTGCTGATTTACACTGGCTCGCCACGTTCCGGTCGGCCTTCGATGGGGGCCTGGACGACGTACGGACTCGGTTCTGAAAACGAAGATCTGCCGGGTTTTGTCGTCCTGATTTCCAGCGGCGTCCAACCGAACGGTGGCAAGAATTCGTTCGGCAGCGGGTTTCTGCCGAGCGTTTATCAGGGCGTGCAGTGTCGTTCGAAAGGCGACCCGGTCCTTTACGCATCAGACCCCAAAGGCATGGATCGCGAGATGCGTCGGCTGAGTCTGGACGCGTTGCGCGACCTGAACGAAGTCCAGGCCGACAAGCTGGGGCACCCGGAAACGCTGACTCGGATCGCTCAGTACGAACTTGCTTATCGCATGCAGGTTTCGGTCCCGGAAGTCATGGACATCACCAAAGAGCCGAAGCACGTCTTGGACGCCTACGGTGCTCAGCCGGGCGCATCCAGTCTTGCCAACAATTGTCTGCTGGCTCGCCGACTGGTCGAGCAGGGAGTCCGATTCGTGCAGCTCTTCGACTGGGGCTGGGACTTCCACGGAACCGGTGAGGGGACCGGTCTGACTTCCGGCCTGACCAACAAGTGCGCGACGATGGACAAGCCAGTTGCCGCGTTGATCGCCGACCTCAAACAACGAGGCATGCTGGAAGACACGCTGATCGTCTGGGGTGGCGAATTCGGCCGCACGCCGTTCCGTGAAGGTCGTACAGCAAAGGGCAAAGTGCTAGGCCGCGACCATTACCCCGACTGCTTCACCATGTGGATGGCCGGCGGCGGCGTCAAAGGCGGCTACGAATACGGACAGACTGACGAGCTGGGCTTCGGAGTTGTCGAGAACAAAGTCCACATCCACGACCTGCAGGCCACGATTCTGCATCTTCTCGGCATGGACCATTTGAAGACGACATACCGCTTCCAGGGCCGCGACTACCGCCTGACTGACGTGCACGGCGACGTCGTCCACGACGTGATTGCGTAAACGCTGTTCGTTGATGAACGAATGGCTGCAGAGTCCGCCCGTCCGAAACACGCGACAAAGTACGAACACTAATCTTCGTTACTTGACGCTCATGCAGATTCCTGCAGGGGTACTCACCGGGGGCAGCGTTTATGAGTGCGAATTAGCGTTGCCGGAATCCAGCCCGGCATCGACTTCATCATTCACTGGCTGTGCCGTCTGAAGATACTTGCCGAGATCATAGAGCGCGCTGACCATCTCCAGACGCCCGTCGATTGCCTCTGGAGACATGTCGACTTTGCCGTTGTCTGTGCTGCCGTCTGATTCGTTACTCTGGCGTTTCATTGAGTTTCTCCAGATCAACCAGATCCTGCACGCGATTGCTGATTTGCTTCATTGTCCGCAATCCATTTCGCGAGACAACGGTCAACGGTCGGCCCGCGAGGTGAAACTGGGTTCGCCCTTGCCATACGTCTTCGAACTGCGATGTCACGCAGATTAGATCGAGGATCAGGCTTTCCGTTCCGAGCGGTTTCAGGAGTCGATACAGCTTCGTTTCCCGGTCAGTTCCTGCGTTGAACCGCAGCCAACCCGAGAGATCGCGGTATCCGAGTCGCTCTGCAACTTCGATCAGTCGTTGCAGGTCTGACTCCTGAATGAGCAGGTCAAGGTCCTGCGTGAACCTCGGGTGCCCGTGCACGGCCAGCGCCATCCCGCCGCACAAGGCGTAAGGAATCTGCTCTCGATTCAGAGACTCGATTAACTGATTCAATTCCTCTCGAAGATCCATTAGCTACTTTCACAATCACGATTCTCAATCAGTGAAACGGTCAGTCAATTCGTCGTTCAGACTCGGGAATGTAGATCACTGTCAGAGCACACGTGTCGAACGGGTATCGGCCTCGTTTGTCGGCGCCGCTGCGGTTGCCGTTCCAGGTGATGAAGAGGCGTGAACCGTCTGGACTAACGGCCGCGCCAAACGTGCCGAGCGTCACGTAGCCATACTGTTTCTGGAGTAATGGCTGGAGAAACGCGATGACCTTTTTCGTTCTCTGCCTTGTGTCGAACTGAATGATTGGTGTGCCGTCTTTCTGGCTGCCGCCGTGGGCTCCGGGAATGTAGTAAAGGTATCGCCCTGACGGATCGGCATCGATCGTCGTTGTGTAGGTTTGCGAGGCTACCGCCAATTCGCACAGATCGGTGATCGCTTCGGTCTTTGTATTGAATTGCCAAAGGTGCCCGTCGGACTTGCCCACGGTGTAGACCATTCCGTCTGGCGTTTCCTGAGTCGCGGCCCGCAAGCCAATCGTGCCAGCAATCGCTTGCGGCGGATTGCCAGACGTCGGGTCGTAACGCATCAGTTTTCCGGTGACATCGTTCATGTAGTAAACCCGCCCGGTCGATCGAGCGAGGATCAGGTATCGAGCAGGTCCACCGGTCGCCGTATGCAGGACCTTTCCGCGTGCAATGTCGTACGCAAAGAATGTGACCGTTTTGTCGGTCCGGTCTCCTGCCGAAGTTCCCCCGTAAAAGATCATTCGGTCCGGATCCAGCACGCTGGTTGGAATGCACGCTTTCGAGACGGGCCCCTGAACGACGACTTCCGTTTTTCCGGACTCAGGATGAGTCCGCAGGATCCAGTCGCCCTTGTAGTGATACTCGTCCGTCGTCACGCGAGTTGACCCGCGATGCGTCGCGTAATACAGCCAGCCGTCGCTGCCAAGGTCGATGCGGCTGTGAATCTTGCCCGGCATGTAATGCCCGTCGGGCAAGTTGATCGTCTTTGCCATGCTGGCCAGCGTGCGGATGCGGGAAGTCTCGGAGTCGTACTCGACGACGAAGGCGTCTCCCTGCGGCGCGAGGTGATCTCCGATCGCCGAATAATACTTTGTTCCCACGGTAAGCCCGTCACCCCAGACGCTCCACGGGTGACCGGGGTAGTTTTGCTCGGGGTAATAGAGGAGATCGACCTCCGGCGCGGTCTTCGCGATCCTGACGTCGGCACTTAGTCCCGGCTGAGGCTTCAACAGGTCAGCCGACTTGATCGACACTGCCGATTGGCCACCCGGCAACTGCGGAGGCCACGATAGTTCTTCGATCTGCCCGAAAGCCGATTGGCCGGACGCGACAAAACACAAAATGCCAATCGCGATACACAACGTCGAGCGAACCATTCCTCAGGCCTCCACAGGTCATTGAAGCAGCCAGCTCACTCATTCAGAAACACACTCAACAGCAATCTCCACCGGGGCTGCAGCAGTCTTCCGAGGGCAGGATGGTGAAACTGGCAGTTCCACCTTTCGTTTCCTTCGGATCACGGATCGCCATCTGGCGACAGTCAAACTGCGTCGCCTGATCGAGCGGGATGTCCTCGGCAGGTGGCAGCGGTGTGAACTGGTTTCCGTACGGTTCGCTGGTGTAAATGTTGAACGTCTTATCGCAGACGGCCATCCGCTCGCCTCGGTTCAGACGATGGCCATCGTCGTCGATGACTGCCTTCCACGGACCGTTGTAGACGACAGCCTGCTTACGATCGAGACACGGGCCATCTTTACCTTTCCAGGCTCGGACGGTCATGCTGCGGAACTCGATTCCGTCGACGACGGCCCACGGCTCTTCCTGCCGTTTGACGATTTCGACGCCGTAGAAACCAGCGTCTTCGAAGGCCTTCAGAAAGAGGTCTTCTCGGAACGCTCCGCTCATGCAGCCGCTCCAAAGTCGAGCGTCATTTCGCAACGCTTCCGGAACGTCCTCGTCTGACACGATGTCGCTGATGACCGCTCGGCCGCCTCGACGCAGCGTGCGGAACATTTCAGCAAACAGCTGACGGCGGTCTTCTTCACGAACCAGGTTCAGCACGCAGTTGGACACAATCACGTCGACGCTGTCGGATTCGACAAGCGGTTTGGTGTCTCGCAGATTCTGAGCACGGGTCTCCATTTCGAGCCAGTCGGTGCTGGTTTGAACCGGGCGATCGGCGAGTTGTTCGTCAAGCAGTTCAAGGTTCAGCTTCAGGTCCTGGATCTTTCCCTTGCGAAAGTCGACGTTGTCGTAGCCGAGCTTCTCTGCCATCTCAGGCTGATACTGCCGAGCCAGGCCAAGCATATCATCGTTACAGTCGACGCCGATGACCTTGCCTTCCGCACCGACGACCTGCGCGGCGATGTAACAGATCTTGCCACCGCCAGCACCGAGGTCCAGGACCGTGTCGCCGGAGTTCACAAACTGAGACGGATCGCCGCAGCCGTAGTCGCGTTCGATGATTTCTTCTGGGATTTCTTCAAGGTACTTACGGTCATATTCGACCGGGCAGCAGAGTGCCGCTTCTTTCTCCTGAGCGGCTGCGCTGTATCTATCTCGAACCGCTTCTTCGACATTCAATGGTGCGTCGGAAGTTGTTGAATCAGAGGCAATCTTCGCCGAAATAGCTGTCACCTGAGTCACTCCGTAACTGCGGCAGAAACTGAAAAAGAAAGCTCCAGCCGCGGCCGGAGCATTGATAATCGTAAGCGTTGTCGACCGTACCAACTCTGTCTGTGAAAAGATTCACCGACCAGCGACAAATTCAAGTTTTGAGTCGCGAGATTCTATGAATGCCCATTTTGAGCGTCAACGAGCGGTTGCAACCATTGCCCACTGATACCAGCTATTTAACGCGACCTTGCAGAAGCTGAATCGCGATTCCGACCTCGTCTGGTTAGAACCGCGAAGCGTTGTCCGATAGCCTGACGGCTCGACGCTTCGATTTCTTACAGCGTCGTTTCTAATTGATCCACATTTTCAGAAAATTCTCTCAATGCGGCGTAAGCTTGTCTTGTCCTGCCTTCAACTGTTTGTCTTGCTGCCGGTAATCGTCGTCGCACAGGGGACTCAGGCCGATTACGACCGAGCGAACTCGTTGCGTGAGCGAACTCGTAACACGGTCTTCCGACGCAAGGTCGAAGCAAACTGGGGGGCCGATGGCAAGCGACTCTGGTACCGCGTCGAGACTGCTTCCGGCGCTTTCGAGTTCGTCATCGCAGATGCGTCAAAGCAGAATCGTGAGCTCGCTTTCGATCATCAGAAGATTGCTGAACAGCTGGCCGAAGCGACAAAGAAAACGGTGACGCACGAAAAACTCCCGTTTCAACGCCTCAGCTTTGTCGACGGGGAAGACGCCCTTGAGTTCACCGCTTTTTCTGCTGTCTGGAAGTACGAACGTGGCGACCAGTTGCTGACCCGGCTTCGTGACGTCGAGTCTCCAGAGAAGGTTGATGAGTCTCGAAAAAACGGGGGGCGCGGCTCAAGGAACAGGAAAAGCCAGGAAGGTCGAGTTTCGCCCGACGAAAAATGGATCGTCTTTGAGAGCAACCATCACCTACACATCCGCCCGGCTGATTCCGCCGCGGAAGAAGGAACACTGATTGGTTCGGGCGAAACCGACGACTGGTACAACAATCGCCATATTTCATGGTCGCCTGACTCGAAGAAGTTTGTCGCGTTGCAGACGAAGCAAGGGCAAACGCATGACGTTAGTTTCGTCGAGTCATCGCCGAAGGATCAACTCCAGCCAAAGCTTCACACCCACCAGTATTTGAAGCCGGGCGATCGGATTCCGCAATCCACGCCGCACCTGTTCGACGTTGAGTCGCAAAAGGAGATACCGGTCAGTGACGAGCTGTTTGCAAATCCGTGGATGTCGCCCCCGCAGATTGAGTGGGCGACTGATTCAAGCCGGTTCTTCTTTACGTACAACCAGCGAGGCCATCAGGTTCTGCGAGTCATTTCAGTCGACGCAGCAACTGGCAATACGAAGGCGATCGTCGACGAACATTGCGACACGTTCATTGACTACGCCTACAAACGGTACCTGCGGCTTCTGCACGATTCGGACGAGTTGATCTGGATGTCAGAGCGGGACGGCTGGAACCATCTTTACCTTTTCGACCTCTCGACCGGCAAAGTGAAGAACCGGATCACGGAAGGCGAGTGGGTTGTTCGCAAGGTCGAGCGTGTTGATTTCGAAAAACGTCAAATCTGGTTTCGGGCCGGCGGCATCTATCCGGAACAGGACCCTTACTACATTCACCACTGCCGAGTGAACTTCGACGGTTCTGGTCTAACGTTCCTGACAGACGGCGACGGGACTCACACGGTTTCATGGTCACCGGACCGGAAGTTCCTGGTCGATACGTATTCGCGAGTTGATCAGCCGCCGGTCACCGAACTCCGCAATGCGGACACCGGAACGCTCATCTGCGAGCTTGAACGAGCTGACTGGTCGCGACTTCTCGAAACCGACTGGAAGACGCCGGAGCGTTTCGTCACCAAAGGGCGAGACGACAAGACCGACATCTACGGTGTCATTCTTCGACCGACGGACTTCGACGCGGCGAAGAAGTATCCGGTGATCGAGAAAATCTATGCTGGGCCACACGGCTCGTTCGTACCGAAAGCGTTTTCAGAATACCTCTCGGCGCAGGCGATCGCCGAACTCGGTTTCGTCGTCGTTCAAATCGACGGAATGGGGACTTCGAACCGCTCGAAAGCGTATCACGATGTCTGTGCGAAGAATCTGGGCGACTCTGGTTTCCCAGACCGGATCAAATGGATCAAGGCCGCCGCGAAGAAATACGCATTCATGGACCTGAGTCGCGGAGTCGGCATTTACGGCGGATCGGCCGGCGGGCAGAGTTCAACTCGTGCCGTGCTGGCTTTCGGAGATTTTTATACCGTCGCCGTTTCCGACTGTGGCTGCCACGACAACCGCATGGACAAAATCTGGTGGAACGAATTGTGGATGGGTTGGCCAATTGGTCCGCACTACGAAGAACAGTCGAACGTTACGAACGCTCATCGACTGACCGGCAAACTCTTTCTGACAGTGGGCGAACTGGACCGCAACGTCGACCCTGCGTCGACCATGCAGGTCGTGGATGCGCTGATCAAGGCTGACAAAGATTTCGATTTTCTGGTCGTCCCAGGCGGTGGACACGGCATTGGCGAAACCGCTTACGGCAAGCGTCGTCGTCGTGACTTCTTCGTTCGACATCTGATGGGCGTTGAGCCACGCTCCAGGTAGTGAGTCGGGCGTTTGCCGTGAAACACGACTCCAAGTCCGTGACTGAGTTCAGTTCGCGACGTTTTTGTTTGTAGACTGATCACAGATTTCCGTCCCGCTCTGTCCTGACCGTGAGACAATGCCAGTGCCTCGCCACCAGACTTATTTCGCGATGCTCGTAATCCTGCTTCCGGCCACGTTGTCCGCCGCGGAGCCGAGCAACGAGGGTGACTTCTTCCAGAAAGATGTCGCGCCGATATTCCAGCAGCGCTGCCTGAGCTGCCATAACGACGATGAACGGAAAGGCGATTTCTCACTGCAAAGTTCGGCGGCGGCGTTCAAGGACGGTTACCTGGAAGCTGGCGATGCCGACGCGAGTCACCTGATTGAGCTGATCACGCCGGTCGGTGGCAAGTCGAAGATGCCAAAGAATGCCGACCCGCTATCAGCAGCCGAAATTGCAGCCATCCGAAAATGGATCGACGGTGGCGCGAAATGGCCGGCTGAGTTCAGGCTGACCGAGAGCCGGGTCGCTGATCTGGACTGGTGGTCGTTGAGACCGCTGGCGCGTCCCGAGGTGCCGGCCCCAGAAGTTGCTCAAGGATCCGGTCGGCTGAGATTGCGGACGGAAGTCGACGCGTTCATTCAGGAGTCGCTCGATCGCAAAGGGCTGACGGCATCTTCGGAAGCAGATCGAGCAACGCTGATCAGACGACTTTATTTCGATTTGATTGGCTTGCCTCCGACTCCCGAAGAAATCGAAGCCTTTGTGAACGACAAATCTCCGCAAGCCTACGAGCAGCTCGTCGATCGGCTGCTTGACTCAAACGGCTACGGAGAACGCTGGGCACGACACTGGCTGGACGTCGTTCACTACGCGGACACTCATGGGTACGACAAAGACAAGCTGCGTCCCAACGCGTGGCCGTATCGCGACTACGTGATCCGCTCGCTGAACGACGACAAGCCTTATGAACGATTCGTGCGGGAGCAGATTGCCGGCGACGCACTCTGGCCGGACACCGTCGACGGCATCACGGCCACAGGATTCATCGCCGCCGGGCCGTGGGATTTCATCGGCCATGCGGAAGTTCCGGAATCGAAGATTGACGGCAAGGTCGCCCGGAACATGGATCGTGACGACATGGTCACATCGACCATGAACTCGTTCTGCAGCGTGACCGTGCAATGCGCCCGCTGCCACAACCACAAGTTCGATCCGATTACCCAGGAGCATTACTACAGCCTGCAATCGGTATTCGCAGCACTCGACCGAGCCGACCGAAGCTACGACGCCGATCCTCAAACGGCAGCGCGTCGCCACGAACTAGTTACGCGCAAGGATGCACTTACGCAAGAAAAGTCCGAGCTCGATTCGATCGTTCAGAAGCGAGCCGGTGGCAAGCTGGCACCGATTGACGAGAAGCTGGCGGAACTTCAGAAGCAAAAGGAAGCCGCTAAGGGGGGAGCGAAGCCGGAGTTTGGCTACCACAGCCACATTGAGAAAAAGCAGGATGCCGTCAAATGGGTGCAGGTCGACCTCGGCCAGCCGACGCCGATCGAATCGATTCTCTACGTCGGTTGCCACGATTCGTTCAACGGGATCGGGCACGGTTTCGGTTTTCCGCTGCGATACCGAATCGACGCATCCGACGACGAGTCGTTCAAGACGAACGTCACGCTGATTGCTGATTACACAAAGCGCGATGTCAAGAACCCGGGTACCAATCCACAGTCGGTTAAGACGCCTTCCGGACTGAAGGCACAGCATGTCAGGATCACTGCGACGAAGCTCGCTCCACGAAGTAACGACTTCATTTTTGCATTGGCGGAACTGAGCGTGCTCACGCCGGACGGCGGTAATGCAGCACTCGGCAAACGGGTGACCGCGCTGGATTCGATTCAGGCACCCGTCCGCTGGCAACGTAAGAATCTGGTGGACGGTTACTACTTCGGTGTTTCGGCCAACCCGGACGTGCAGAACCAGATCGCTCGGCTTTCTGAGGGGCGCAGCCGGATTCTGAAAGACGCCCTGACTGATGAACTCAAGGCAAAGATCGCTTCCAACGAGGCTGCAGTCGCGGAAACGGACTCAGCAATTAAAGCTTTGCCCGCACAAAGCCGGGTGTACGCGGGAATGGTCCATCACGGAAAAGGTAACTTCGTCGGAACCGGAGCAAACGGCGGCAAGCCTCGGGCGATCCACGTTTTGCATCGCGGCAACATCCAGCAGCCACAAAAGTCAGTAGGGCCGGGGACGATTCCCGTCATTGCGAATGCGGAGTGGCGATTCCAGCTGCCAGAGTCTCATGCCGAAAGTGATCGCCGCGTCGCGCTGGCTGGTTGGATCACGCATCGAGACAACCCACTGACTTGGCGATCAATCGTCAATCGAGTCTGGCAGTATCACTTTGGTCGAGGCATTGTCGATTCACCGAACGACCTGGGACGCATGGGGCGATTGCCTACGCATCCGAAACTACTTGATTGGCTGGCGGTCGAGTTTCGTGACGGCGGGCAGTCGCTTAAAAAGTTGCACCGGCTCATCGTGACCAGCTCGGTCTATCGCCAGGCATCGACTCATCATGAATCGAACAGCCAGATCGACAGCGGGAATGCTTATCTGTGGCGGATGAATCGTCGCCGACTCACTGCGGAAGAAGTTCGGGACGCCGTTCTGGCCGTCAGCGGGAAACTCGATCGGAAAATGTTCGGCCCAGGGTTCCAGCTCTTCGTGCTGGAGCATCCTCAGCATTCGCCACACTACGAGTACCACAAACACGACCCGGACGACCCGGCATCACACCGCCGCAGCATTTACCGGTTCATCGCCCGCAGCCAGCCGGACCCGTTCATGACGACGCTGGACTGCGCCGACTCTTCGCAAAGCGTCCCCCGCCGAGACGAAACGGTCACCGCATTGCAGGCACTGTCGCTGCTCAACAACAAGTTCATGCTCCGCATGGCCGAACACTTTTCCGTCCGACTGGGAGAGGATTCCGCGGATCGATCGAACCAGGTCGCACGCGCCTTCCACTTGGCGACGGGACGCTCTCCATCGGTAGATCAACTGGCAATTTTGACCGAATACGCGAATGAATTCGGCATGGCGAATCTTTGCCGGTTGCTGTTTAACTTGAACGAATTTGTGTTTGTCGATTAACGCCGACTCAAGAGCTTCCACGCCGGACCACGGACGCTGAGCGTTGTCTTCGAGAACGCTCGATGCGTCTACGACTGTCGAAGTCGAGCGACTGGTCGAGGCGCCTTTGAGTTAAGACAGGCAGAATTGGTGAGGCATTCACGAAAACGGTGACGAAGAACCGCGAGTCTCGGCTGCATCCGTTGTGGCGTGAAGTTCCTGTTGAAACGGGTCGATAGCCGATGTGCCTGAACATGGATGTAAAGACTCATGAGATACGCGGCCTGGACCAGTGCATTCGCTGCAATTTTTGTGATGGGGTGCGCGCAGAGTCGGGTGGCGATTCGGACGACGAGTGTCGAGACCGCACCTGTCGTCGCTGGATACGGTGAACTCGCTGCCTCAGAGATGACAGAGGCCCACTTCGCGGCTGCTGAGTCTGTTAAAAGAGAGACCGTTCGGAGTCAGCACGCCGGCTGGAAGGCAACGGCTGATCTACAGCATCCAGATGACGGCCGTGAGTCAACATCCGTTGTCGCCGTCGCGTATAAAAAGCCGCTTGCGGCCGTCGCCGAGGCTGAACGAAACAGTCATTCGCCATCCACAACGCTTCCTTCACTGGAAGAATTAGCGCTGGCCAGCAATCCGACATTGTTGGCGGTTCAGGCGAAAGTTGATGCCGCCAACGGTCGCTGGCTGCAGGTCGGATTGAAACCGAACCCTGTCGCAAGCATCTCGATACAGGAGATCGGTAACGACGATTCGGCCGGTCAGTACGGAGCGCTCATCGGGCAGGAATTCGTGACTGCGGATAAGCTCGAACTGAATCGGAACTCAGCCGCGTGGCGAGTGAAACAGGTCGAGCAGGAACTGGCCGCTCAGCGGCTGCGGGTTTTGACTGATGTGCGTCGCGGATTTTATTCCATGCTCGTTGCTCAGGAGCGACTGGTTGTCGCCAATGAGTTATTGGATATCGCCGAACAGTCGGTCGAAAAGGCCACAGAGCTGATCAAGTTTCAGGAGCCGGCCACGGTTCTCACGCAGGCGGAGATTGAGGCCGAACTCGCGGCTGTGCTGGTCGACAATTTTCAGATTCAGCGGAAAGCTCAATGGCATCGGCTGGCGGCTGTGGTCGGCCAGCCCGACATGCCTCTCCAAAACGTCAACGGCGAACTCAAGGGGAATGCTCCGAAGGTTGTCTGGGACCAGGCTCTCGATCGTTTGCGTCGCGAAAGCCCGGAGATCGCGTCGGCAATGGCTGAAGTCGAGCAGTCCCGATGGAAGTTACAGCGAGCGGACGTTGAGTCGACACCCAACGTCACGCTTCAGGCAGGCGTCTTCTATGATGACTCCTCAAGCGATCCGTTCGCGACGTTGCAAATGTCGATGCCTTTGCCGCTCAATGATTGGAATCAGGGCGGGATTGCCGAAGCTCAGGCGAATGTCATTGCCGCAGAGCAATCTGTAGAGCGAGTCGACCTGAGCCTTCAGCAGCGACTGGCTGCCGTCTATCAGCAGTACGAGCAGGCGAGAAAGCAGGCGGCCAGGTACGAGACGACGATCCTGCAGAAAGCCCGGAAAAATCTCGACCTGAACCGACAGAGCTACGACAGCGGGCAGTCTTCGTACCTGGCTGTTCTGACGGCCCAGCGTTCGTACTCGCAGGCTCGGCTGGCGTGGCTCAACGCGCTCGACCAACTCTGGTCCGCGACCGTGCAGATGGACGGCCTGCTGCTGAGCGGGAGCCTGAAATAGGACGGGATGACCGTGAAGTCTGCGGATTGGCCACGACCAGTGTTCGAACCTTCGCGAGCCGCGCGTGTCGAGGTGACTTCTCTTGTTTGATATTCTGATCGTCCAACTTGATGTCAGCCCAGTCTTGTTCAAAGGGCGTTGCTATGACACGCCGCGTTCATTCCAGCGACGGGCTGATCTATTCCGCAGGTTCTCAGGTCGTCATTCGAAAACCCGTGCAGGGTTCCAACGAGCGAGTCGCACAACCGGCCGGCGCCGTTGGAGTGATTGTCAAATCGCCGCTTGACCAACAGCATGCTTATCGCGTCCGATTTACCGACGGTTCGGAATCACAGATTCGGCATGAGAATCTGACGTTGTTGGCTCGGTTCAAGGAAGGTGAAATCGCGAAGAGCGATGTTGGCCGAATCCTGGTGGATGTTAACGACGAATCTCAGCTTGCCGGGTTGAATGCCGAGCCGCTGATGAAGCGAGTCATCTTTCGCTGCGTGATTGGTTCGCGAGCGTACGGGCTGGACGACGAGCTTTCGGATGTCGATCGACGTGGAGTTTATCTTCCGGCGGCGACTCAGCACTGGTCGTTGTACGGAGTGCCGGAGCAGATCGAAAACGAGGCAACTCAGGAAGCGTACTGGGAACTTCAGAAGTTCATCGTGCTTGCATTGAAGGCAAACCCGAACGTACTGGAATGTCTCTATTCGCCGATCATTGAGACCGCGACGCCGCTCGCTAAGGAACTGATCGGGATGAAGGAAGTCTTCATGTCGCGGCTCGTTTACCAGACGTACAACGGCTACGTAATGTCTCAATTTAAGAAGATGCAGGCGGACATCCGAAACCAGGGGCAGGTTAAATGGAAGCACGTCATGCACCTGATCAGGTTGTTGATTTCGGGAATCAAAGTCCTGAAGGAAGGCTTCGTTCCCGTTCAAGTTGACGAGCATCGTGACTCTTTGCTGCAGATCAAAGCGGGGGAAAGGCCGTGGAACGAAGTTGAGGCGTGGCGACTGCAACTTCATGCTGAATTCAACGATGCATTTGAGAAGACGACGCTGCCGGAACGTCCGGATTACGAAGCCGCCAATTCGTTCCTCGTCAAAGCGAGGCAACTGGCTATGCAGGATGAACTTCCATGATTGATTACGACATTATGATGAAGCAGGTTGATCTGCATCCTTACCCACTGATGTTTGCAACGATCAGCGGGGCGCATCTCTACGGATTCCCGTCGCCGGACTCTGATTTCGATCTACGCGGCATTCATCTGCTGCCGGTTGAGCAGGTCGTCGGCCTGGACGACTGTGAAGAGACCGTCGAGAAGTCCGGAATTCACGATGGCTTGGAGTTGGACCTTGTCACTCACGATGCCCGAAAGTTCTTCATGCTGATGCTGAAGAAAAACGGCTACGTGTTGGAACAGATTCTTTCGCCGCACGTTGTATTCACGAGTCCGGAGCATGAGGAGCTGAAATCGATCGTGCCGGAGTGCATCACGCGACACCACGCTCATCACTATCTCGGCTTTGCGGCGACGCAGTGGAAACTTTTTGCGGAGGAGAATCCGCCTCGGGTCAAGCCGTTGCTCTACGTTTACCGCGTTCTACTGACTGGGATTCACCTGATGAAGTCGGGCGAGGTGGAAGCCAACTTGAAGACACTCAACGACGAAGCGCGGCTGCCGTACATCGACGAGTTGGTCGATCGCAAACTGACTGGTCCCGAGAAAGGT
>JBLFXD010000011.1:0-22530 GCA_047611045.1 Planctomycetaceae bacterium
ACACACGCTCAAAGAAAAGAAGCTGCAACGTTCCTCTGAAAACAATCCATCCAAAGAAAACGCCGCCTGAACCAACCAACGCTCAAACACAACAATTGACAGTAACTCCACTTCCGACCGTCGACATTGTTCGTTTGAAATTCCCATCCATAACCGGGTGGCCGTGTTTGCTTGCAAACAGGGTCGTGAAACGACAAGAGGCCATCTCAGTTGGATCTGCCACTCAAACTGCAGCATACCTCTTGTGCTTCGCACACAGGTTGGCAAGCAACCTGTGCCACCCTGCGTTTGAGTTTCCGGTCCATAACGGGGTGGGCGTGTTTGCTTGCAAACAGGGTCGTGAAACGACAAGAGGCCATTTCAGTTGGATCTGCCACTCAAACGGAGCATACCTCTTGTGCTTCGCACACAGGTTGGCAAGCAACCTGTGCCACCCTTCATCCCTGAAATTAACCAGTGTCACCCGTGATTGACGTCCGTCAGGTCAACAGCATCCTCTCCGGTCAGCCTGTACCACACTCGCAACGGCTCCTCGGCGAGATGCTGATCGAGAGGCAAACGCCCCTTTTTCTGCGCCAGAACCGATACTGAGACGATGAGCGAAAGAAAGACCGAGCCGAGCGCCGCAATGACTGTTGACCGCTGCATGAAGGTCTACTCCTGCACTGGGACTTTACTACTCGGTCGCGGGGATGCCCGTCCAGAATGAGGGCGTAGCGACAAGATGGTTCATCGTGGCTAGTCGATGTGTAGCAGACGCTCCGTTCTTCTCGCAAGCTGAGGGCGCGGCGTCTTGTGCCTGCGGCACCCAGACAATCTAAAAGAGATTGTCTGGGCTACCCTGCTTTCAGTTTTCTACAGAGAATTGAATTCTCTCTGCACTGCGTCGAATCTGTCCGCGTCGTAAATTGCTTTTGTTTTCCATTGGAATTCGTGCTCAAGTTCGGGCGGCCCCGTAAACCGGCCGTCGATTTCTCCGACGATCTGAATGTCGACAAGTCCATCGGCGAATTCACCAAAATTCACTGTGTCAGGAAAGATAGGATTGTGTGAATTTGCGTAACCAATTCCTGCTTCCAATAGATCGAAGCTATCCACATCTTCGACGCGTACTAACGTATTTTCAAGATCTTTCCATCTTCCTGATGGGATCATGATGTCTTCGATTTCGGCGAAAGCTTTCTGTCTGTTTCGGCTGTCGACTAAATCGAACAGCTCGGAAAACTCAACCAACAAAGAGAAGACTAGTACAGACTCGGATCGGCAGATTTCTACGCTGAGCTTGCAGGAAACAGGGTGAAATTCCATTCGTAACCTCCACATGGAGCATGCTACCGAGTCATTCTTTTCTTAGATGTACTCGTTGATCAGGTTTTCGATCAGTTCCTGGCGGCCGCTGCCGCTGGGGTCGGCTTCGCCCTTTTTGAGCATGTAGGTTTCCAGGTCGGCGAAGTTGACTTCTCCGGCTTCGATTTTTGCTCCGATGCCGCTGTCCCATGAGCTGTAGCGGTTGGTGACGATCTCGGCCAGGCGGCCTTCTTCGATGATCTTCGCGGCGATCTTGGCTCCGCGAGCGAACGTGTCCATGCCGCCGATGTGGGCGTAGAAGAGGTCGATCGGTTCGAAGCTTTCTCGACGGACTTTCGCGTCGAAGTTGATGCCGCCGGGTGCCAGGCCGCCCTGCTTCAGGATGACCAGCATGCACTGCGTGGTGAGGTAGATGTCAGTCGGGAACTGGTCGGTGTCCCAGCCCAGCAGCAGGTCGCCGGTGTTGGCGTCCATGCTGCCGAGGTAACCCTGCATCGATGAGTACTCCAGCTCGTGCATCATCGTGTGGCCGGCCAGCGTGGCGTGGTTGGTTTCTATGTTCAGCTTCACGACGTCTTCCAGACCGTATGAACGGATGAAGTTCAGGCAGGCGGCGGCGTCGAAGTCGTACTGATGCTTGGTCGGCTCTTTCGGTTTTGGTTCGAAGAGGAATTGACCGGTGAAACCGATCGACTTTGCATGGTCATTGGCCATGTGCATGAAGCTGGCGAGGTGATCGAGTTCACGTTTCATGTTTGTGTTGAAGAGGTTGTGGTAACCCTCGCGGCCGCCCCAGAAAACGTAGTTCTCGCCGCCGAGTTCGTGCGTGACTTCAATCGCCTTCTTCACCTGAGCGGCTCCGAAAGCAAACACGTCGGCGTTGCAGCTGGTGGCCGCTCCGTGCATGAACCGCGGGTTGGAGAACATGTTCGCCGTGCCCCACAGCAGCTTGATGCCGGTTCGTTCCTGCTCGGCCTTCAGTTTGGCGGCAACTCGGTCCAGGATTTCGTTGGTCTCTTTGAGGCTCGAACCTTCCGGAGCGACATCGCGATCGTGCCAGCAGTAAAACGGAGCGCCGAGCTTTTCGATGAATTCAAACGCGACGTCGACTCGCTTCAGAGCCATGTCGACCGAGTCGGTTCCGTCTTCCCACGGGCGCTGCATGGTCGGAGCGCCGAACGGGTCAACTCCGGTGCCGCGGAAGGTGTGCCAGTAGCAGACGCTGAACCGCAGCAGCTCTTCCATCGACTTTCCGCAGAGCGTTTCAGAAGCGTTGTAATACTTGTAGGCCAAAGGGTTTCTGCTGTCCGGGCCTTCAAATTCGATCTTCGAAACTTCGGGGAAGTACGACATGGTGTGGGCTCTTCTTCAAATTGTGTGAAACTAAAGTAGGGCCGGTTCCGACCGGCCGGTAGAACCGGCCCTACGGCAGTCGGCAAATAGAGAGAGGGTGCACCGGCGGCTGAGACCGATTTATCCCGACTGGGATGATGGGTCCCGATCCGTCGAAGCACCCTCCGAGCGGCACAGCGTACCGGGGTAAATCTCGATTTTGAAGGAAACCGGCGGCGGCCGGCGGTTCGCATCAAAGGACTCGTATGGGAACACAACGGCCCTGTGCTCTACATTGTTCAGCTCTACCGGAACGAGTTGTTTCCGGTCAGCTTCGCTCGGCCTAAATCAGCGACAGAAACAAGCCTGTGTACGAATTCGGAAGAAACGGAAAGGCAAACGCCGCGATTGGAGCTGCCGTGGCAGTTCTCGTCGCCGCAGCGGGGTTGTTCGTTTTTCTCAGCCCAAAACGTTCGGAAACGCCAGTTGAACCGGCTCGGGTCCTCGACTCGGACGCAGAGGTTCTGACGAAGCTGTCGCTGTCCAGGGACGGAGCCGCTCTAGCTTCCGCATCGGCCAACGGAAAAGTGATCGTCTGGCGGCTGCCGGGTCGGCGTCTGACGACGGTCGGAACAGCGACCGATAGCCCGGCCACGATGCTGAAGTGGTCGCCTGATGGGTTGCTGCTGTGCGGTGACAGCTCGGGGCTGCTGCGAGCGTGGCAGCAGGCGGATCTCAAGGAATCGACGGTCGACAGCCCTCGAGTCGCCATTACCGCCTGCGTGTTTCGGCAGCAGCTGGCTGACAAGCAAATGCTGCTGGGGCTGAGCGACGGACGAATCGTCAGGATCGAGCCGGCGGGAACTACCTTGCGAGAATCCGGTCACCGAGGCGTCAAAGCGATGCTGATCAGCGCCGATCAGTCGACGCTGATTTCTGCGGGGAGCGAAGGAAAGCTCATCTGGTACGACGTTAAGGAGGACGACATCGTCGGCACGGTTTCCGAACACGAGACGGAAGTCGCGGCGCTGGCCTGGTCGCCCGACGGGACGCAACTGGTTTCGGCAGACTGGAACGGCGAGCTGCGGATCTGGGACGCAAAGAAGCGGAAACGCGTCGCCGAGGCGAAGCAGCCGGACGCGGTTTCGGCTCTGGCGTGGGTTGACGATCGGATCGTCACCGGAAGCTGGGATGGTCGAATCCGCGTTTGGAATGTCGCGTCGGACCAGATCGAACTGGCATTTTCGATCTACACCGGGCAGCCGATCCACGACCTGGTCGTTGAATCGTCGGGCGAAACCGCGTTCACCGTCTCAGGTGACGGGTCTGTCCGCGAATGGGATCTCAGCGATGCCGGGCCTTCGTCGTCTGGCGACTGAACCACGGATTACTCGGATGAAACAGGATTTTAGAGGATGCGGTAACGGACTTTCGGAACGTTCATTGTGAATTCAGTCCGGAAGGACGGGGCTTGCCGGTCTCATTACAAACGCGGAACGCTTCAAAGATCATCCTGTCAATCCTTTTTCATCCGTGAAATCCGTGGTCTAAAATCTGCCTGGCGTGAAGTTCTCTCCAAGTGGTGCTGTTTAAGCATGCGGCAGTTGTGCTTGCCCGGTCGATTGATTGGAATGGCCCGCTCCTGGCGGGTTGACCATGAAGTGTGGTAGCCTCAAAGCGGCTTACCAGCGTGAGTTTTGGATATCGATCTGTGGAAGCAACCACTTACACCTGCCGCATCGTCGTGACGACCGGCCCTGATCGGGGCAAGGTCTTCGAGATCGACGAAGAGCTGATTCACATCGGCCGGGCGGACGAGAATCAGATCGTGCTGGATGATCCGTCACTGCCAGATCACCAGGCCAGCGTCCTGCGTAAGAATGGTCGCTTCGCCATCTTCCGACCGACCGACGCCGAAGTGCAGGTCGATGGTGCCGACATTCCCGCCGAGAAATGGGTGTGGTTGCCGAACGACGTGCGTTTGCAGTTTGGTCGTCGAACGTCGTGCCAGTTGACGTACGAAATGTCGCTCGACGACGAGCCGACGTCTTCGTCGAAGACCGCATCGCCGAAAGGTCCGACGAAAGTGCGTCCTTCTGCGGTGCCTGAACCGGGAACTGTATCGACGACATCGGAAACAGATTCTGGCGAAGCAGGTAACGACGACGGAGCGGAGAAGTCGGTCGATCAATCATCGGAAGGCGCGTCCGCCGCCGATGGTGTCCGGAAAAAGAGAACGAAGAAGAAAGGGAAGTCTGCCAAACGCCCGAAGAATGTCGCGAGGTTTATCACCGATCAGGGCGGCCCGCTGGTGGAACTCGGAGCGGACGGGCATCTGCCCGAGCTGTCTCTGCAGGACGATCCGACTCGCAAAGAGAAACAGACGAAGCCAAAGCAGTCGAACTCGGCACTGTTGTATTCGGCGCTGGGTTTGTCGTTTCTCAGTTCGCTGGCGATGTTGTTTGCCGATGTCGATCCGCCGTCGGTTACAGAACTCAGCAAGGCGGATGCTCGCGAAGAGATCGTTCAATTCTTCGGCGGCGATGACAAAGAGCTGGAAACCTGGCAGAAGCAACTTCGAGCCGCTCGGCTGGCGCATTCACGCGGCGACGACGACACCGAGTTGATGGCCTATCGCCGCGTTCTCGGCCTGCTGAAGTCCGAAGACCGCGACACACACGTCGGCATCACCGGTCACCTTTCGACCGACGAAGAACTGAAGCGACTGATCGGGCTCATCATCAGCCGATAAGGGTGTTTGTTGGTGTGCCACTGGCTTTGCCAGTGTTTCCGCTGTGACACGAGTCTTGTAAGCACTGGCAAAGCCAGTGGCACACAAGCAGAGCCCAGACAGAGTCATCGACGTCTGATTTCGGGCAGTTGCGATCACATCACGGTGGGTCGTAGCCGCCGGGGTTGAACGGGTGGCAGCGGCAGATTCTCCAGACGCCTTTCAGCGAACCCCGAACCGCGCCGTACTTCTGCACCGCCTGAATGAAGTAGCGGCTGCATGTCGGGTGAAAGCGGCACTGCTGTCCGATGAGCGGGCTGAGAAAGATCTGATACAGACGCACCATGCCGATCAGGATTCGGCTCGGCAGGTCGACAAGTACTCTCCAGAGAGTTTTGATCCAAGCTGGCATGCAGAGCTTATGACCAGGAAAACGGCAAAGAGCAACTTTGCTGCGCGAGCCTGCCGGTAAATCTGAATCTTATGTTTTCTGCGAACCTTGTTCCGGGCAATGGTTTCGCAGGTCACTGTCTCTATAGTGTGCCTCGACACGTGAGTAGGGTCCGACAAGCGGAGCGCCGGCGTACCATTGGGACTGCGGCAACGAACTAAATGGTACGCCGGCGCTGCGCTTGACATACCCTACGGTGGCGGTCGAATTCGGACGTGGGGCGGGCTAACTTTGCTTGACTCACTTTGCATGACTCAATCGGGAAGCGGATTTTGAAAGCAGTTGTTCTTACGTTTGACCGTCTGCCGGCTCACCTGCTGGGGTGCTACGGCAACGAGTGGACTGAAACTCCGGGTTTCGATCGACTGGCCTCGCTGGGCAGCGTGTTCGATCAGCACTTCGCCGAGGTGCCTGGACCGGTCGGTCCCAACCATTCCTGGTGGACAGGGCGGTTTGAATTCTTTCGCGATTCGGGCGCGGAGAAGCGGGGTGATGGCGGCTCCGACCAGAACTGGCTGCAGCGACTGAATGACCTGGGAGTCAAGTGTCGGTTGCTGGCTGAGAATACCGAAGGGCTGCCGACTGAACTGTTTTACTCGAGCGAAGCCCTCGGGGGAGTCACCGGCCTGAACGCTCAGCACGATGACGTCCCGATCGCCCGGCTGATTCAGCGAGGCATCGAAATTCTGGGAGGTGACGGATCGGAAGCGACGGGGTCCGATGAAGATTCACCGACCGAGTTGCTATGGCTGCATTCTCAAGGCGTGCCGTCTCCCTGGTTGCCGCCGAGACTTTTTACTGAGCTGTACCTGGACGAGCTGGAAGAAATCGTTGACGGCGAATCCGGCAGTGAAATTGCGAGCGACCTGGTTGGTCAGTTCGAAAACGATCCCGACCTGGTGCGACTGTTACTTTCCGACTGGCGGCGCGAGGTCGTTTCGGATGACGATTCAGCGGACGTCGATCCAGAAGCCGCTTCTTCGGTGGCCGAGGCGGAATCTGACGACATTGATTCTCCGGAACTCGAGCGGCAGATCAGCAGGCTCGTCTTCGCTGGCTATGTTTCGATGATTGATCGCTGGCTGCTGAAACTGCTCGAAGCCGTCGAGACTTCAGACGAGAAAATCCTGTTGGTCGTCTCGGCGAATCAGGGCCACTCCTTCGGTGAAATCGTCGATCTGGTGCCGAACGCTGTGGGATCTCCGGCGTCGACGGTTGGAAATTCGGACCGCGCGTCAGACAGATCTCAGCCAGGATCGCTGAGTGACACCGATGTCAGAACACCATTGATCATTGCCGAGTTTTCCAGAACAGCCGACGGCCACTCGTTTGGCAGCCGGCACACAGCTCTGGTTCAACCGGTCGATGTTGCGGCGACGCTCGATATGTGGCTTGGCGATGTCAGCGAAGAATCGAGCCACGATTCTGCGACAGTCGGCCAAAGTCAGTTGGAGGCACTTCAGGGTGGCACTCCTGAGAGTCGCCCCGCCGCCTTCTGCCTTGGATCAGACGGGCAGCTCGGCGTTCGCAGTTGTAATTGGTCTCTCGTAACCTCGGCGGAAGCGATGCACGACGAGGATTTGGTGCATTCGGACGTGCGACTGTTCGCCAAACCGGACGATCAATGGGACGTTCACGACGTTTCCTCGCAATACGGGGAAGAAGTTGACGCCTTGCTCGCCGAATTGCGTACGCGAATCGCTGCTCGGTCCGATCCCGAATGACGGCTTTCTGCCAGACCGCGACAGCGGGAGGAGCAATCTGCTTTCCGTGCCTGCTGCAGATGCCCGGATTACCCACTCTTATCAACTGGTTTGGATGCTTTTTGATCGCTTCCGAAGGGACGCCAGGCGGTTGCCATTTGGAAACGCAGCCAGTAAATTTTCTCGGTTTCGCCTGTCTGCAGGCTGAAGTTCTGAACGAATTCGGCGGTCGTCTGAGCAGATCAAGATCAGCTGAGTCGCAGTGCGTTCAGGATCTCTGCAAACACAACCTTGGAACTGCTGCTCGGGAACTTCGACCATGGCCAATAATGTCGGCACGCTTGCATCTGCGGCACTCTCAGAATCGAACGGCATTTTTCGTCTGGCCCCAACGTGGGTGCCGCGATCTTTCCTGCAGCCAGGGCGTCGGCTCAAGCTGAATCCGAACCACTATTACGCACTCGGCATGAACCGGGGCGGTATCGACGAGCGATGGTTCGGCTCGACAACCGAAGCAGCTAACGACAATCGTGGCTGGGACGAAGGTCTGAGCTACTGCGTCACGTCGAACGGCGAAAAGTTCCTGCTGCGAGACGCCGTCGCGGAGTTGAAGGGCGAGATCATCGGCGACGAGATCTGGAACGCTTACGGCAAGTGGCCGGTCTACTCGAAATTCTTCGACAACATGGGACCAATTCCTCACCACATGCACCAGAACGCTGAGCAGGCGAAGCTGGTCGGTCAGGAAGGCAAGCCGGAGTCGTACTACTTCCCGCCGCAGCTCAACCCGACCGGCAACAATTTCCCCTACACGTTCATGGGTCTCGAGCCAGGCACGACCAAAGAACAGGTTGTGCAGTGCCTCGACGACTGGAACAAGGGCGACAATGGCATCCTTGACTTGTCGAAAGCTTACCGTCTGAAGCCGGGCACTGGCTGGTTGATTCCGCCATGCGTGCTGCACGCTCCGGGCAGCCTGCTGACGTACGAGCCGCAGTGGGGCAGCGACGTCTTCGGCATGTATCAGAATCTGGTCGAAGGCCGCGAAGTTCCGCGAGCACTGCTCACCAAAGACTTCCCCGAAGAGCACCACGACGACAATCAGTACCTCGTCGACGCACTCGACTGGGACAAGAACGTCGATCCGAACTTCAAAGAGAACAACTACCTGGAACCGGTCATTTGCACTGAAGGTGATGGCTGGGCCGATCGCTGGATTGTCTACGGAAAGGTCGACGGCGAGCAGGTCTTCACCGCGAAGGAACTCACGCTGCAGGCCGGTGCGAAATGCACGATCAAAGATCCGGGAGCCTATGCCTGGATCACAACTCAGGGCCTCGGCAAAGTCGGCAACATGCGACTGCAGACTCCGGCCATGATCAACTTCGGCGACCTGACCGACGACGAAGTCTTCGTCACCGCCAAGCGAGCGGCTGAAGGCGTCGAATTCGAAAACACCGGAGACGAGCCGTTGGTCGGACTGCGTTACTTCGGCCCGAACGCTCAGCCGGACGCACCGGCGATGGGTGCTTACAAGAATCAATAAATGATTGGACCGTAGGGTGCGTCTTGACGCACCAGCTTCTTAACTCAGTACTGGATTCAAATGGTGCGTCGAGACGCACCCTACGGAAGGCTTCAAGATGGCTTTGAAACTGCACAACGCGATGTGGCCGGGACTTGTCGGCAAGGGAACTGACGAAGGTCAGGAGCCGCCGATCAGCCTGGAGCGGATGCTTGAGCTGACTGCCGCGGCCGAAGTTAACGGCCAGAAGTACGACGGCATCGACTACTTCCTCTTCCTGCCGCACACGAATCCCGAAGCGACCGACGACGAGCTGCGAGGCATTGCTGACCTGATCGCATCGCACAATTTCAGCGTGGGATCACTGGTTGCTCCAATCTGGCCGGGTACCGTCGGTGACTCAGCGATGGGCGACGATGCCGCTCGCGAGAAGTTTCTTTCGGCAGTCACGATGGCCTGTCGTATCGCTCGAGTTTTTGAAGATCACGGTGTCCGCAAGTACGGCGTGATTCGCATCGACTCGGCTGAGTTCGGTGTCGAGAAGTGGCGGGAAGACGCGAAAGTCAACACCTCTCGCATTGCCGATACGTTCCGCGAAGCAGCGAAGATCGCTGCTGACAGCGGTCAGCGACTCGCGGCTGAAGGCGAAATCTGCTGGGCAGGAATGCACTCCTGGAAGGACATGCTGGACCTTCTGGAAGAAGTCGGCATGCCGGAGTCGCTCGGTTTCCAGGCGGACCTTGCTCACACGTATCTTTACACCCTTGGGTACAACGCTCCCGAGCACGCTCTTGTCCAGGAAGGCTACAGCGAGGACGAATTCTACGCCGCCTACGAGCAGATGACCGACAAACTGCGCCCTTGGACAATCGACTTCCACGTCGCTCAGAACGACGGTGAAGTTCACGGAGCGGGCTCGCACGACAAGACCGGCAAGCACTGTCGAGCCGACGATCCAAACGGCAAGTTGGACATCACAAAGTGCTCGAGCTACTGGCTGAAGGATTACGAGCAGCGAGGCATTCAGCACATCTGCTGGGACGGCTGCATGTTCCCGAACGAGACGCTCGAAAACGGCGAAACCTGGAACACGATCCTGGACGCCATGATCAAAGTCCGAGACGCTCAGGGTTAAGAAGTCGGAATTCGATGGCCATACGAAATCGCTGAACTGATTCTTGCGGCCTCATCTCGATCAACAATCTATTGAAAATCTGCACGGAGAATTCACGGTGGCTAAAAAACCATTGAATATCGGATTGGTCGGTTACGGCTTCATGGGCCGGACTCATTCCAACGGCTACAAGCGAGTCAACGACTTCTTTCATGAGCTGGAGTATCGCCCCGTTCTGAAAGCGATTTGCGGGCGCAACGAAGAGCGCACCAAAGAGTTCGCCGAACAGTGGGGCTACGAGTCCACCGAGTCGGACTGGAAGGCGTTGATCGCTCGCGACGACATCGACGCCATCGATATCTGCACGCCGAACAATACTCACGCCGAGATTGCCATCGCCGCTGCCGAAGCCGGCAAGATGGTGCTTTGCGAAAAGCCGCTGGCTCGGACCACCGAGGAAAGCCTGCCGATGGTTGAAGCCATCGAAAAGGCCGGCGTCGCCAACACTGTCTGGTACAACTACCGCCGCGTGCCGGCTGTGACGCTTGCCAAGCAGATTGTCGACTCCGGCAAGCTCGGCAGAATCTTCCATTACCGCGCGAACTTTCTTCAAGACTGGACGATTTCTGAAGACCTCCCACAAGGTGGCGAGGCTCTCTGGCGTCTGGATGCGGAAGCGGCGGGATCCGGAGTGACGGGCGACCTCCTCGCTCACTGCATCGACACGGCGATCTGGTTGAACGGCGGCATCAAAGACGTGTCGGCCATGACTGAAACGTTCATCAAAGAACGCGTCCATCAGGCCACTGGCGAAAAGCAGGCCGTCACGATCGATGACGCGTGCATCTTCCACTGCCACTTCGACAATGGCTCGCTCGGTCTGTTCGAATCGACTCGTTACGCACGCGGTCACAAGGCGCTTTACACGCTGGAAATCAACGGCGAACACGCCTCCATCCGTTGGGATCTTCACGACCTGAACCGGCTGGAATTCTTCGACCACAGCGATGAAAGCATTGTCCGCGGATGGCGCACGGTCCACGTCACCGATGGCGATCAGCCTTACCTCGATCACTGGTGGGTGCCGGGCCTCTGCATCGGATACGAACACACGTTCGTGCATCAGGTCGCCGACTTCCTGGCGTCGCTGTCCAGCGGCGAACCGTGCAAGCCAACCTTCCGCGACGCACTGGAAACGGCCAAAGTTTGCGACGCGGTTCTGGCAAGTGCCGCGAACAGAGCATGGGCGGACGTCTAACGGAATCGCGTTAAGGTTGTGGCAAAGCAGCCGCGACACAATACTGAACCGATAAACTGAAAATACTACTGGCGGTTGTGGCGTGTTCTGATAACTCGCTGCTGCCGCCAGTTCCTGTTGCGCCCGAAGGTTTAGCCGGGCCTCATCTGACTGCGAAGGAATAGTTCCATGCCGAATCCAATCTCACGAGAAGGCTACGATAAACTCCGCGAAGAGATTCGGCATCTTGAGGACGATGTGATGCCAGTCATCACTGCCGCGATTGCGGAAGCTCGTGCCGAAGGCGACTTGAAAGAGAACACCGAGTATCACGGTCAACGCGAAGCTCAAGGAATGACTCAGGCCAAGATCAACCAGTTGAAGTCGAAGCTCAACCAATGTGAGATTGTTGACAAGGCGAGTCTGCCCAAAGGTGTCGTGACTTTCGGATCAACGGTGACGGTCAAAGACCTCGACATGGGCGACCTCGAAACCTACGAATTCGTCGGACCGGGCGAAGAGGATTACACCGGCGACGTCATGAAAATTCTAACCAGCAGTCCGTTGGCCACCGCGCTGGCGGGCAAGAAGGTCGGCGATCAGGTTGAGGTCGAAGTTCCGAGTGGCACGCTTAAACTGGAAGTTGCCGAGATCGTTGACTTCGACTGAGGCTCGACTGGCGGCTTTCCATTGGCGCGGTTTTCCATTGGCTCAGTTCAAACAGGAGCGTCTAGAGATGCGAACATTGATCACAGCGACGGCTATTCTTCTGGCAGTCTTGACCGTGAATTCGTCTGCGGAGGACTGGCCCGAGTTTCGCGGGCCGGCAGCGAACGGTCACTCGACCGCCGTCGGTCTTCCGATCAAATGGAGCGTTGACCAGAACGTTGTCTGGAAGCGTGCAATCGATGGACTCGCATGGTCGTCGCCCGTCGTCCTTGGAGATCGTATTTACCTCACGACTTCTGTTGCCGATGGCGAAGAACTGGGGCCAAACCAGTCACTGAGGACTCTTTGCCTCGACGCAGAATCGGGTTCGGTCCAATGGGACGTGGAAGTCTTTCAGCAGTCAAAGACTGGGACGTCGAAAGACAAGGTGCATAAGAAAAACAGTCACGCCAGCGCAACACCAATTACGGACGGCAAGCATCTGTTTGTCCATTTCGGTGTGCACGGTACGGCCTGCCTGACACTTGACGGGAAAACGGTCTGGACGAACCGCGAATTCACCTTCGCGCCAGTTCATGGCAATGGTGGGTCACCAGTTCTGGTCGATGGTCTTCTTGTCTTTTCGTGTGACGGAGGCGACGTCGATTTCATCGTCGCACTCGATCAAGCTACTGGCAAGGTTCGTTGGAAGACCGACCGAACGGCGACGCATCTCAAGAAGAAATTTGCATTCGGAACGCCGCTGATCGTTAGCGTCGATGGTCAACAACAAATCGTATCGCAGGGAGCTGGGGCGGTTTACGGTTACAACCCGGCAGACGGTTCTTTGATCTGGAAAGTCGACTATGCAGACGGCTATTCGGTCGTCCCTCGACCAGTCTTTGCACATGGTTTGCTGTACGTCTCAAGCGGATTCAATCAGGCAAAGATCTTCGCCATCGATCCAACAGGTAAAGGAGATGTCACGGAGTCACACGTTCGATGGATCATGACGAAAGGCGCTCCGCACACGCCTTCGCCTCTGGTGGTTGGCGACGAGCTGTACATCGTCAGCGACGGTGGAGTGTTGACCTGTCTCGACGCGAAGTCCGGCGATGTTCATTATCAGGAACGTCTTGGCGGCAAGTATTCCGCATCGCCGTTGTTCGCGGATGGAAAAATCTACGTCCAGGCGGAGGAAGGTGAAGGAATCGTGTTCCGTCCCGGGACGGAGTTCGACGAGCTCGGTCGCAACGAGTTGGAAGCGAGGACTTTTGCTTCGTATTCGGTTTACGGATCATCGCTGTTGATTCGTAGCGAGAAACATCTCTATCGCATCTCGAATTGAGAATGTTTCTGGAACGTTCGAAAAGATGCTGCCGAGTGCAGGCTGAGAAGGTTTTACGATGTCGAAGTTTCGGGCAGTTCCGGATCAGACTGATCTTGAGAAGATGGATCGTGATCTGAGTTTTTATCCGAGTCGGGTGACGCAGCCTGAAACGCTGAGTTGCAAGCAGGTCGAGCAATACAACCGCGACGGGTATGTCAAAGACCTGACAGTTTTCTCCCAGACAGAAGCCGACGAGCTTCGCGGATACTTCGACCGGTTACTCGAACGGGCCATTGCAGCGGGCGGGGACAGCTATTCGATTAGCAGTGCTCACCTGACGTATGGTCGAGTTTACGACTTACTAAGCGAGCCGCGCATCGTCGCTTTCGTGAAGGACATCCTGGGCGAAGACGTCATCGGCTGGGGTTCGCATTTCTTCTGCAAGATGCCCCACGACGGAATGTCGGTCGCATGGCACCAGGACGCGAGCTACTGGCCGCTGACGCCGTCCAAAGCGGTCACCGTCTGGCTGGCGATTGACGATGCGGATGTCGAAAACGCGTGCATGAAATTTGTCGCCGGTTCACAGCATGTCGGACATTTGACTTTCCGACCAAGCGCCGATGATGAAGGAAACGTGTTGAATCAGACCATCGAAGATGCGGAGCAGTACGGCGAAGTCGTTTACGATGAGCTGGCTGCTGGTCAGGTCTCCCTGCACGCAGATTTGTTACTGCACGGTTCCGAGGCGAACGAGTCAGATCGTCGTCGTTGCGGCCTGACGCTGCGATACTGCACTCCCGACGTGGTCGCCGGTTCGAACTGGCACGACAAGGGTGTCGTGGTTGCCGGCAGAGATCATTCGGGAAACTGGACGAACCCGGCGCGTCCTGCCGATGATTGACCGTACTGTGCAGTACGTGACGTTTCGGAATCTCTAGACACTGCCCCGGAATGCCAGACGGATCGTGTTGAGCCGGTTCCTGAATCACTCTGCCTGGGAACGAATGTGTTCGCGAACCTGTCAATCTGCACCAACCCTCGCCAGATGCCGGAAAGTCATGTTATTCAACTAGTTGCGTCGATCGAAAGTTCGCTTCCTGGTCGAAATACTCTTTGACGGAACTGGCCAGTCGAGGTTAGAGTCTAAGTGCTGCATAGGATGCGCGGCCTGAGGTCAAATTGAATGGCTCCAGCTCTCTCACACTACTGGTAGCAAATCTTTAGATAGGTGTATCAATGCGAAGAACAGTCCTAATCGCCGCCCTGCTGGCTTTGGCCGGGTCTCTGCCCACAACCTCATTCGCCCAATCGAATGTCCCGGCGGATATCAATAATCCATTGACCGATGTTGGCACTCCAGGCGGACGAGATGCACTTCCGACGTTGTTGGACGCAGACGTTCTCAATCTGCCGGACGTTCAGTTCGTCTTTGATGGGTTGCTGGATCCGAATCGAGTCTCGCTGGTTGAACAGGTGACTCGCGCAAATCTCGATGATCCAAGACTGACGGCTGCAGCACAGAGCATTATCCGAAACCACCTCGTTGCCTTGCAGCAGGTGGAGCTTGCAATCCAATTCCTGCAGACGAATCGTGACGAGATTCTGGCGGGCGGCAACAGCGAGTTTAACAGCGTCTTCGGGAACCCGGGTGAAACTCGCCCGATTGCGGTGGTCAATCCGACTCCGGTGCAAGGGCGTGCGACCGTGGTCACAAGCCTCACCGGTGCAGTCATTCTTGATTTCCCCGATCAAACAATTCCGAACCTTCCCGATCAGATTAATCAAGGGGATTTCGTGTTTGTCGGTGATGCAATCTCCGGTGACCCGCTTGGGTTCATCATGGAGGTTGAACAGGTTGTCTTTGCTGATGATGCCACTGACCAGCTCCTCGTTGGCACAAGCATATTTGGAGGTTCAGTCCTTTCGATTAATCGTACAGGCGTGCCTGTGCACAAAGTGATCACTTTTGAAGAGCGCACTGACCCTGCCCGGTTTGAACGAGTCATCCAGACATTCGAGGCGATTCGGAATGCACTTTCTGGCTTCGATCCAGACTTACCACCGATCTTTCAGGTTCAAAACTCGATCACCTACCAAAGAAGTTTCGAAGACATTAACAACGTTTGGGCACCGGGAATCGCACAGTTCACAGCACTTGATAGTGTCGTGCAGCGTGAACTTAATCGAACCGGGCTCACGTCCACACGGCCTGCGGACCGGCTGCTTCGACAAGCGGGTTTTTCAAACTCCGATTCACACTTGCATCTCGATCGTCTCGACGATCAAGGGAGCGGCCAAACGGCAGACTACCAGGGGCGAGCAACGTTTCCGTTGTTGTGGACTGAAGACAATGAGCTTCCGCTGAACTTCAATACGAATTCACCATTAGCCGGTGCAACGGACGAGGATCGCGCATACTTCCGGGATCGACAGACAATCTTCGGAGCTCCTGACAACCCATTCACTCAGTATATCGGGCGAGCGTTTCTTGAAGAAACAACCCGTCACGGAAGCGATTTCTTCGATGACACAATTGTGGTGTTAGAGGACACCGTCACCCAGAACTTCCAGCAGCCTATCTTCGATGGCAATGGTCGGCTCGTCGGCTTTCGAACGGTGACTGTATCTTCACCTTTGGAATTGGCACAGAGGGAAGCGCGTCGCGCTCAACGGGGCCCATTGGCCGATCTCGACGGAAACGGAAGATTTGATGATCTCGAAGTTCGCCAGGTGCCAGAATCCGGGACGCCAGTTGAACAGCAAACGGAAAGACGCAAATGGGAAATGATCGTCGAGTCATTTGCTGAGCACTCGACCGATCTGAATGCGTTTAACGTCGCAGCGGTCGGCGTCTCGGATATGTTCAACGATTTTGTACCTACCGATCTTCTCGCCAGGAACGCCGGTTCCTTCGCCGATTTTGCGTCGCTAATCGGCGGCGGAAATACGCTTAATGGGATTGATCCAACAAGAATCGAGCCATTCGGGAAACGAGGCACTGCTGGTTTCAATCCGGTCGTTCCGAGGAACTAACTTTAAAAGTTCATCTGAACAGAAGTCACATCAGCCCTCGTCAGTTCGTTCTGACGAGGGCTGTTTTCGTAACCCGAGCAGTCTTGCCCATCAAATCCGAAAACCACCGCCGTCTTCGTTGCCCGCCTGTTGCCGCCGCAGCTAACATCCGTCACCCGTTTGTTTACGGCGTTTAAAAGCAGAGACTTCTGCTTTCTATGATGAGTTAGTTTCAGGTATTGAGTTACGGAGTTTGCGAAGATGGCTACCGAGACAGCACCGCAAGAGTTCACTTTCCAGGCAGAGATTTCACAGCTTCTGCACCTGCTTTCTCACTCGCTGTATCAGAACAAAGAAATTGCGATTCGAGAACTCGTGTCCAACGCTTCGGATGCGCTCGACAAATTTCGGCACATTTCGTTGACTCAGAAAGAGCACGAGGATGATGCAGAACTGGCGATTTCCCTTGAGCCAGACGAAGAGAATCGAGTCCTGACGATTCGTGACAACGGCATCGGCATGACGCAGGACGAGCTGATTAAGAATCTTGGAACCATCGCCCACAGCGGGTCACTTGAGTATCTGAAGAAACTCGGTGAAGGGGCAAAAGACGACGTCTCGCTGATTGGTCAGTTCGGTGTCGGCTTCTACTCGGCATTTATGCTGGCTGATCGTGTCGAAGTGTTGACTCGAAGCTACCAGGAAGAATCCGGATGGCGCTGGGAGTCTGACGGCAGCGGCCAGTTCACGGTCGAACCTGCCGAAGGTCTCGAACGAGGGTCACAGATTCGACTCCATTTGAAGGAAGACTTAACCGAGTTCACTCAGACGACCCGTCTGAAGCACATCCTGACCGAGTATTCAACGTTCGTCCCCTACGCGATCCGCCTCGGTGAAGAACACGTCAACGACCAGACGCCGATCTGGGTCGAGCCGAAGTCGCAGGTCACCGACGAGCAGTACAAAAGCTTCTACGGGTACCTCTCCAAGCGAACCCATGAAGAACCATTGTGGCATTTGCATCTGACGAGCGATTCGCCCTTCCAGTTTCACGCAGTGCTCTACTGCCCGGCGTCGAACTTTGAGTTGATGGGCTTTGGCAAGGACGAGCACGGACTCAGCTTGTGCGCAAAGCGAATTCTTGTGCAGAACAACTGTCGGGAATTGCTGCCTGAGTACTTGCGATTCATTTACGGGCTCGTTGATTCGGCTGACCTGCCGCTGAACGTGTCACGTCAGGCGTTGCAGGACGACACGGTATTCCGAAAGATTCGTAAAGTCCTGGTCAAGAAAGTGTTCAACCATCTCGAAGGTGTCGCCAAAGACGCTCCCGATGACTATGCGAGTTTCTACGAACAATTCGGATCAACACTGCGGGAAGGTGTCGCCAGCGATTTCGAAAACCGAGACACGCTTGCGAAGTTGCTGAGGTTCCGGTCGTCGCACGGCGATGATCGATCAGCGGTAATGTCGCTCGGCGATTATGTTTCGCGAATGGCCGAGAGTCAGAAGCAGATTTTCTACGTCAGCGGCGAATCGCTCTCGACGATTGAGAAGAATCCAAATCTGGAAGCCTTCCGATCTCGGAAACTGGAAGTTCTCTATCTCATCGATCCTGTTGACGAGTTCGTCCTTAATCACGTCCACAAGTTTGAGGACAACGATCTGGTCTCGATCGACTCCTCAGAAGTCGATCTTCCGGAACTGGAATCTGCCAACGAATCGAACGATGGTGAAGAAGACAAGAAGTCGGGTCCACCTGAAGGGTTTGGGACCGTCCTGAATCTCTTTCGCGAAGGACTTGGCGATTCCGTCGAAGACGTGAGGGAATCGAAGCGTCTCACTGATAGCGCATGCTGTCTGGTTAATCCCGAAGGAGCGATGAGTGCTCAGTTGCAGAAAGTCATGAGCCGTGCCAGCGATGATTTCGAACTGACGAAACGAATTCTTGAAATCAATCCGTCACACCCTTTGGTGCAGCACCTGGCTGGTTTGTCTGTCAACGATGAACACTCTGCGTTCATCAAGACTTGCGGTCAGCAATTCTTCGCCAACGCGATGCTGGCGGAAGGCGTCGTTCCCGATCCGCATGAAACTTCACAGCGAATGATGGGCTTCATGCAGGAACTCGCTCAACAGCGTTCGCCGATTGCAGATGCATAGTCGGTATGCAATGAAGGTTGGTTGAATCGAATTTCGGAGATGTAGGAAATGCCGGTCGTGGTTCTTGTAGAAACATCTGACAACAACCGCGGCCGGTTTCTTGCCGCATCGCACGGAGATGCGATCGAAGTACTGGGCCGGCACTACCCGGTTGGGGCGAGCGTCGCTCAGAAGCTCACTCGCGGCGAGAAGGTTTCGACGGACTCCTACACGATAAAGATCTGCCCTTTGGAAACAGCTCCGCCGAAGCGTCAAAAAGCTCTCTTCTAATTATCGCGCAGACGGACTGATGATCCCGGTTTCGGGGCTTGAGGCTGTTGCGTAGAGCTTCTTCGGGATTCGCCCTGCACGAAACGACTGACGTCCGGCAATGCAGGCGTGCTTCATTGCTTCGGCCATGATTTGCGGCTCGGTTGCGCTGGCGATGGCCGTGTTGAGCAACACTCCGTCGCAGCCGAGTTCCATTGCGAACGCAACGTCGCTGGCCGAGCCAACTCCGGCGTCGATGATCATCGGATAGTCCGGATCATCGCCTTTCAGATACTCCAGGCAGATCCGAATGTTGTTCGGATTCAGAACCCCCTGGCCGCTGCCGATTGGGCTGCCGGCCGGCATGACGGAAGTTGCTCCGGCATCTTTCAAACGTTTGGCGGTGATCGGGTCGTCGGTCGTGTAACACAGAACCTGAAAGCCTTCTTTGACCAGAGCTTCGGTTGCCTGCAAAGTCGCGACCGGATCCGGGAGCAGCGTTTTCGTATCGCCGAGTACTTCCAGTTTGACCCAGTCGGCTCCGGGATTTTCGAGGCCTTCCAGGATCTCTCGACCAAGCCGAGCGACTCGGATCGCGTCTTCGGCGTTAAAGCAGCCGGCAGTATTGGGCAGAATTGTGTACCGGCTGAGATCGATGAAGTCGAGAATATTTCGACCTTCGACATCGATCAATCGTTCGCGCCGAACGGCGACCGTGATCACGTCCGAGCCGCTGAGTTCGAGGCACTGTTGCATCGCGTCGAACGTCGAATACTTGCCCGTGCCGACGATCAATCGGGACTGCAGAGTGTGAGTTCCAAGAACGAGTGGTTTGTCCGACATCCAGACACGCGCTTTCTCAGTTGATTATGAAGTGTTGACGCTTGATCGAATGATTTCTGATAAATGAGCAAGACTCAGAGGACTATCCACCGCCGACAAGCGTGACGACTTCCAACCGGTCATTTTCGGCCAGCTCACATTCGGCGTGTCGAGCTCGTGGAACGAGTTCAAGATTCCGTTCGACAGCGACGAACTTTGGTCGCATCCCGAGTTCGTGCAACAGGTCGGCGATGGTCGAACCGGCAGCTATCTGACGAGCTTCGTCGTTCACCGTGATCTGCACCGAGGCTCTCCTTCAGAAACACTGTCCAAACGGCAGATGTCATTTCGTCTGCCGAGTCCTCTAAAACGTTGAATTCATCGATCCGGCGCGAGTTTAGGAACGCTGCAACAAGACCGTCAAGGAGCTGAATTTGCTCGTTCCGTCCAGCCGATCAAGTAAACATGCTTTGATCTGTTTTCTTTCGAGCCGTACAATCGCTGTCTCCGTTCTTCGCAGCTCGTCCGTGCCACTGGCCACGTTTTCGCGAAACCCTCCCTACCAACGGCAATCCTTCCCGAACGCTCCGCATCCCCGCCCTGGAGTCCTGCAATGCTTGATCTGCTTTCTGGAATTGACCACACATGCGAAGGTGTGTCCCGACGAAGCTTCCTTCAGGTGGGAACACTTGGTGGATTGGGGCTGAGTCTGCCGACGCTGTTGGCGAATCAGCAGGCATCCGCCGCAGGGTCGCCCAGCGATGTTAACTGCATCCTGATCTGGACTCGCGGAGGGACCAGTCATCACGACACGGTCGATCCAAAACCGGAAGCTCCGGTCAGCATTCGCGGTGAGTTCGGCGTCATTGATACCGCCGTTCCGGGAGTTCAGTTCACGGAGATCGTTCCGAATCTGGCAAAAGAGCTGAATCGGTTCGCCGTGCTCCGAGGCTGGAATCCGCAGAACGGAAGTCATGGTTCCGCTGATCAGTTCGTGATGTCCGGACGAAGGTTCAATCCGGCACTGGCTTATCCGACGTACGGCTCGGTCGTCAGCTACGTCAAAGGTTTCAAGTCGGCACTTCCGCCGTTTGTACAACTTGGCAGTCAGGTGGATCGCCGATTCGGCGGCGGCACCTCTGGAATTCTCGGCCTCGAACACAGCCCGTTCGAAATGCTTGAGAATCCAAACGCAGAAAACTTCAGTGTCCGCGACATCAGCCCGGCCAAGGGAACGACGATGGCCCGTGTCGACCGCCGACGACAGATGCTTTCGAAACTCGACGATCTGCAGAAGAAAGCGGATCTCCAGCCAGCGAAGTTTGAAGCGCTCGAAGAAAACTTCCAGGCGGCGTTCAACATGATCACGTCGCCGGACACGAAGAAGGCATTCGCGATCGACGAAGAGGATCCGAAGCTTCGAGACCGGTACGGGCGGCATCAGTTCGGGCAAAGCTGTCTGCTGGCTCGTCGTCTGATCGAATCCGGCGTTCGATTTGTGACAGTCACCGACGGAGGCTGGGACACTCACGCCAACAATTTCAAATCACTGAAGGACAGCCGGCTGCCTCCGGTCGATCAGGCGCTTCCGCAGCTTCTGACAGACCTTGAAGACAAGGGCATGCTCGACACGACGCTCGTCTGCTGGCTGACCGACTTCGGCCGCACGCCAAAGATCAACTCGGCCAGCGGTCGCGATCACTGGGCGAGTTCCGGATTCGCCATCATGGCCGGAGCCGGTGTCCCCGGCGGCCACATCCTTGGCGAGACCGACGGAGAAGGCGGCACCGTCGCCAAAGACGAATACCACAGCGCGGACATCGCGGCGACGGTGTACTCAAAGCTTGGTCTGCCGCTCGACCTGATCGCCCAAGCGCCGGATGGTCGCCCGGTCAAATTGCTTGAGGGACGCCCGATTCGAGAGTGGATGTAGATCTTGAATCGGACGTTTGCAACGGAATCAGCGGCTCGACGACGGTGCAATCGGCGACTTCAAACCAGCCGCCCATCGAAGTAAGTACAAACAGGAGTCAACGGAAAGAGCAGAGACAGGATTCGATTCCTGACTCTGCTCTCTCCGTTGACTCCTGTTTCGAAATCCAGCTCGGTCTTTGTGGCTCAATAGCCCCGAAAAATACCGAGGACGAACCTGCGGTTCAGCAGCCCCATGCTCTCCGCAATCTGAGCACCGGGGCTCAGGTTCATGTAAAGCTCGGCGGTGTTGCCCGCCGTTTCGCGAATCGGCTGCAGAAAATTAGCTTGACGTTGAACGGGTTGCTGGCGCGCGTAGGTCTGCTGTTGCGGAGCAGGCGCGTGGTAAGTTGGCTGCGAATATGAGTAGTCGTCTTCGAAATGGAAGAACAGGAAGTCTCCAGCGGACGCACTCTGATTAGTTGTCAGAACCAACCCCGCAACGAGGGCCAGCGAAGCAGTCAGTTTTCTCACGGTCGAGTCTCCGAAACAGGCGGACGATTGAATCCGTCCATCCTTTGCTTCGGTCACAACTCTTTGCCAGACGTAAATCGATACTGTCCTGTCTTTAACGACAATCATGTGTCGATCCGAATTGACTGACAGGTCACGACATCGGATGCTCTGACTGATGCACCGATCGTCTGGACTTGTTGCGAGATCGCATCGCATCCTTGTACGCCGACACTCACAGCAGGGCCTCCACTCGTGTCCAACGACTTGCCAGCTTCTGATTCAAAAGTCGCCGTAAAATCGATGCCGTGGAATCGCTGGTTGAACGTGCTTGTCATCCTGATCCTCGTAGGTCTTTCGGTGGCCCTTGTCCTGCCAGCGATCCAGCAGGCACGAGAAGCCGCTCGGCGTTCGCAAACAAAGAACAACCTCAAGATGATTGGCCTGGCCCTGATGAATTACCACGGCACCCATCGTG
>JBLFXD010000012.1:0-21832 GCA_047611045.1 Planctomycetaceae bacterium
TCAGCGTCGTCCGGCTACCGCGAGGAGCCGCTTCCATTCGCCGAGACAACTCGGCCACTGCACGATCCCGAGAGGATGTTTCGTCCGCCCCAACGGCCGACATCGACGCCGAGTCATCAAGCACGGCGATCAAATGTAGAACCTTGCCCGAATCACTGACGCGCGGCTGAGCCAGCACCATCGTCAGCAACAAAGCCGCAAGCAGTTCCAGAATGAGTGACCGCGAAATTGGTAACCGTTCGCGTTTCCGACCAGCCGTAGGAACTCGAACTTCCTCTCCCCAAAGATGCAGGCCGGCGACCAGCAACGGAGGAAACCGTCGGTGAAACAGGTGAATCGCCAGAATCGTTGGCAGCGCCAATAGACCAAACAGTCCGAGAGGATTTGCAAACTCCATCGTTTCAAAACCTCCCTTCAGGATGCTCGCAGGATTTCGGCACGAGACAATTCTTCTCGACAAACGACCGCCAGCCCCTGGTCAGCGATCAGCGTGACCGGCACCGCGTGATGCCGCCGGCAGTGCAAAGCAGTCTCTTCCTGAAGTGCCTGTAACCGCCGCTTGTACTCGGCAATCGTCTGCTGGTTGAGATAGACGTCGGTCTCGTTTCCCGATTCGATATCGATCAAACGAGTCCCGCCTGCGGCAACCGGATCCGCCTCCCAGGAATTCAAGACCTGGACCAGCCACAGCACACTCGCCTCGCCAGCCAAACGCCGTACAAGCTGTCCGGGTTCGTGAGGAAACAGAAAGTCGCTGATAACAACTCGAATCGCCTGCCGCTTGAAAGGCACGGCATGATCAGCCAGCAGGTCGTCCATCGTGCCGAGTGCCTGAAACGGCACGTCGTCAAGCATCGCCAAATTCTCAAGTCGAACAGACGGAGCAGGAACTTCGTCACCAACCAGCCACACCGATGGCTGACTGCCGGTCCTGCCAGCCATCATCGCAAACATGGCCGACAACTGCCTGGCGATCTCCATCTTGGCTGGCGACGTCGACATGGATCGTGAAACGTCGAGCAGCACATCCATCCGCGGGCTGATCTCTTCGCGATAAAGCCGCACCATCAACGAGTCGGACCGAGCATAGGCGGACCAGTCGAGGTGCCTGATATCGTCACCAGGCATGTACTCGCGGTACTCCTGAAATTCGAGCGACGTCCCCGTGCCGCGCCCGAGCAACTCGCCAGACCGCCCCGCCACAGGCATCCGCGGCAAGCCAAGCTGGTACATGCTGACGGCCCGGAGGACCTCTGGATCGTGACGTGGCAAAGTGCTGTTCCGAATCGGCGAATCTCGGGCAAATCTCAACAGAAAGGCAGCAGCTGGAAGCCCAACACTAGCAGATCACCAGACGAGGCAACACTGGTCGCCCTCGACTCAAGAATGCCCAAACTATTGCACGATTTCAGGTTCAATTCATCAAGCAGGCGGAACTGACATCACATTTACCACACACAACCAACCAGCGAATCATTTTGAGCACACACTTCGCCCATCAATTCAGCGTTCCAAAACTTACGAACCGCCACAATATAACCGCAACCTACTACTAACAAATCACTTACAGACTACCCGACAGCTTTCCAAAAACACTTCTGGCACACCGCTTGCGATACTCCCTTCCAACGCCCAACCAAGTCATCAATGGAAACTGACATGGGCAGTACCCGAAATCTGGAAGGAATTCTGAGATGAAACCAGCAACCGCAAGACTCGCCCACGGATTGATCTTCGGCCTTGCAGTCACTTTGACTGGAGCAACTGCACAGGCTGGCCTCTACGAGCACATTGACGACCATTCGCACGACATCGAGCGGGAAGCCGAGCGTGCAGATGCCATCGTGAAATACAACTTCCGGCACGCTCCACCATCGATCGTTCAGTACTTGCGAGAAGGACTCTGCGGAGTCGCCAAGTCAGCTCATGAGCTGCACGAATTGACCAAATGCAGCGGCAACGTATTGGCGATCGACGCAATGACTTCGCAACTCGACGCCCAGTTCCATGAAGTCGAGGAAGGGGTTCTTGTTCTTCGCGAGTGGGTGACCGGTAGCAACTGCTCTGTTCGCCGATTCAGTAGCTGCTTTGCTTCGTGCAAACCACGAAGCGTCGACCGAGCAAACCTGACGAGTCTGGACCGACGCATTCGTGAAATCGACGAAGAACTTCACGACATGAGGAAGGACCTGGCAAAAGTATTGGCCGCATTCCACCGGAGCCGGCACAGCTCGCACGGCCACAATTCGTCATTCGGCCGTGCTCCCGCACCGGTTTTGTCGCAAAATCGATTCGAACCAACTCGACAGATCATCCCACTGGGAACGTACGAACGACCGGGTCACGACTTCTCACGGAGCCGCACCTCTTCACGCAGCGTCAGCTCATCATTCGGCCGCAGCGGCTGGGACAGCCGAAGCGGCTCACACGGCCGAAGCAGTTCACACGGCCGCAGCAGCTCCAGTTTCGGCAGCCGCAACCTGGGACACAGCCGGCACTCAGACAGCTCTTACATCCACACTCGCATCGGTGGATTCGGACTGTCATTCCGACTGAGGTAGTGCATCGGGAACGCAATTTCCGGATCACTCAATAACTGAAACGCCCGGATCGCAATTCGTTGTCCGGGCGTTTTTGCATTTCCGATACCTCGAAGAGCCGCCGAGGCATGCACGAACGCGAACCGTCAATCCCACCACCAGGTTTTCAACTCCGCGGGCGGCACCGATTCTCGAACGCTGCCTTCCAGTTCGCGGTTCCCCTGCTTCTCAAACGAAACCTGCCGCAGCAACTGGTTAGGGGAAATCGTCACTCCGCCACCAACCAGTCCTACGATCTGGCTACCCGCCTTTCGGTAATTACAGACAGAAGCGATTTTCGACGGCGCGTTTCCAGTTGCAAGCAGCGTCAGAGCTTCGTCCAGAAACAGCTCCATCGACCAGCCGACTCGTTCGGGCAGTTGCTCCTTTTCGAACAACGCAGCCAGGATGGCGAGATCGATAATGTTTTGCAGCTCGGCGAAGATTGGCGAGACTTCGGCGATATCTTCGTAACGCTCGGTGAATTGCTTGGCGAATTTCTCGATCGATTGCGCCTGCATGGCCGCGGCAGACCGTTTGCCGGAAGCGCTGACCTGCTCGGACTGCGACATCAACTGAACTCGCTGCCCGGAAAACTGAAAAGCGTTGCCATCCGAGGACTGCCGAAAAGCATCGTACAGCGGAGTAAACCACCACCTCTGAAGTGTGTTCCCGCCGCTTCCGATCAGTTGCAGATGGCTCTTCCATTTCGAAATCTTCGGCCGCTCCAGACCGACAGACATCAGCTTCATCCGATAGTCGGCTTCGACCAGCACGCTGGCGAAGTGCGACTTCGCCGGCACGCCGAAGACCGAAACATCCTGAGGCCCCATTGCCTGAGCCATCTCGCGAAACCGCCGCTGAATCACGGCAACCGTCGTCGCGAAACTGTTTCGTTTCAGGTAGTCGTTGAAGCGAGCAAGCCCCTGCTGCGTTGGATCAATCGAGCATCCGATTAACGACGCCTTGGGAACGGTCCGCAAAGCGACGATCAAATCGTCAAGACGCAGCGGAGGGCGACCGGTCGACGTCCCCAGAACACGGCCAATCGCATTCGGAGCAAACCCTTCAGCCGGCCCGGCAATCACGATGTCGCCAGTCTCCGGGTAAACGAACACGTAATCGATCCGCTGCAACCCGGCGAGAAACTGCATCTCAGGCGGGACGTGCTTTTTCTGGTCAGCGAATTCACGACTCAACTTCTCAAGTCGAACCAGCGAGACCTTTCGCAGCGGACTCGAAACGTTGACGTCCTCCGAAAGGTGCTCAGCAGCCAGAGCTTCCTGTCGCTTCTGACTAAGCCGAGTCGTCGTCTCTTTCGCAAACGCCGGCGTCACCACTCCTGCGGCATCGATGGCGATCCCGCCCACATTCCCGCCACCCTGCCCGCCGCCTGCAAACTGAGCGAAAGCCGGCGATGCACCGACAAAACAAACAAACACAGCAACCAGCCAGAACTTCGAGGAAAGTCGATACACGAGCGGAAGAACTAAGTTAGTCGTCACAGCAAGCTCCAACGAAGGTAGAAATTCACGACCGGTGGCAATCGCCCGTCTTGACCTTAAACGGAAATGCGATGCGCCAGTCAACTCGTGCCCTTCGCGAGCGTATCGCGGCAGAGCTTCAACCACCATGATTTCTCTTGCTGAAAAACGTCGAATTCCGCTACAAGTCGGTCGTCCTGAAGGAGTTCCAGGCAATCTTTTCTCGTTATTAAGCATGGATGCTATGCCGCTCGAAACTCTCCCGAGTCGATTTGCTGCGCGGTTCATCAACGATCGAACCGCCGCCGTCCTGACCAGTTCCGCCTGCGGCATTCTTGCCATGTGCTGGATCCAGCAGGCGCTCGCCGGTTTTGGCACATCCCTGACCAGCCAAACCGCTCTCACGCTGGTCGGTCTTTTGACGCTTGCAATCGGCATTGCCGCCTCACGCTGGTTCGGTTTGAGCCGAATCGGGAAATCGTCAAGCCAACAAGCCAGCTTGTTGGTCGCTTTGCAGACGATCATCGCTGCGGCGGTGTTGCTTCCCAACCTCTTCTACAAGGCTGGTTGGACAACGATCGATCTGCTGTCCGGCCAGACGTTGCCTGTTTCCACGACCGGCCAGATTGCAATTCTTTTCGGCGGAATGATGGCTTCATGGTTCGTTCCATTTACTGCTCTGACGATTCTATTCACTCGCTCCACGACCAGAGCCGAATCACTCTCGTTCAAAATCGCAAGCAGCCACAAACTGACAATCGCTGCAATTTCTGCAGCAATCGCGATGTCCGCCTTGTCCGGAGCACTCGGGCTGGCCGCCGTGTCGTTTGTCGCTTTGGCAATCGGACTCGTCGGCTCTGCCATCGAATTAACGATCGCACTTCGAAGTCAAGCAGCCATCACGACAGTCGATGGAACGGCAGGAGTTGACTCGGAGGCTGCAACGTTTGCTACCGCGCATTCGAAGCTAAATGAATCGTCGTTCTCGGAACTCGTGCCCGTCACGATTCTCGCCATCCTGAGTGGAGTCCTCTTTGCATCGCTGAGCCGAATCAGCGGTCAACTTTTCTTCGCTTCTGCGTGGCAGTCGGTCGTTCATTTCACGGCGGTAATAATCGCGGCCGGCATCGCAGCACACCTCGTCTCGCAGGCGAAGATTTCCGTCGCAAATGTTCTTGTGATTGCGGCCGCCTGGTCAATCGGGCTGCTGGCCGCGTGGCCGACGATCGTGAGTCTGTGCCTCGATGTGAGCTCGGGAATCTCGACTGTGGTGCTTGCCGGCGCGGCACGATCGATCATCGCTACTGCCTGCGTGGTTCCAGCCGGATTCGTTATCGGAGCTGCCGTGGCCTGGCGACGTAGCAAAACTCCACAGCCCGAAGAAACTAACTTCTTTGTCAAAAACCCAGTCATGATCGTGGCGCCGTTCCTCGTCGGCTGGCTGGGCTGCCAATGGTTCTTCATTGGCCCATTCAGCATTCCAGCGATCACCGTTGCCGTGTCAGCAATCGTTGCCATTATCGGCGTGGCGTCCGCAGTCAGAGCCGAATCGTGGCGGGCCATCGTCAAGCCGACATTCGCGGTCTGCAGCGTCGTCGTCCTGGCCGGTCCACTTCTCGCACAACGCTACGATCCCACAGTCTCAGCCAAACTGCTTTTCGACACGGCCGTCTTCGTCGCTCACCAGCACGAAGCCAGAAGCGACATTCTTCCTCACCTGGACGAAGGCCGTTGCATAGCGACTGCCGAAACCGACCACGGCACGATGACTTTCTGGCGTTACCGCGGGCAGCAGTTACAGGTGCGTAAATCCGGCCTTCCGGTTTCGTCGGTCAGTTGCAACACAAACATCTGCACGCAGCCGTCCGCCGAATCTCTGCAGGCGATCCTGCCACTGGTCATGCACGAAGGACCAACCCGCGTGCTGCTGCTGGGCGTCCGGTCGGGAGCCGTTCTTCAAACCAGCATCGCCTTCCCACTCGAATCGATCGTCTGTGTCGAATCCGATCAGCGAGCGATCGACGCCGTATCTGATCATGTTTTCACGCGATTGATGCCTAACCCACTTGACGATTCCCGAGTCACCCTGCAAACCGCCGAACCACTCCTGAAGCTCAGAACGTCCCCGGCAGATGCCGACATTATCATCGCTTCAGCCGATCAGCAGGGTGTCCCTCAAGCAGCCTCGATGATCACCGCAGAGTTTCTGACAACAGCTTCAGGCGCGTTACGTGAAGGCGGACTTTTCTGCCAGCCGCTCGACTACGCTGACTTCGGACCGGACGCGTTGCAAATCATTGTTGAAACCTGGCAGTCGGTGTTTTCGGAAGTCGCCGCCATCGAAATCGCCCCCGGCAAGTTGCTGTTGGTCGCCACGAACAGTCCGGCAGGAATCATTCGCCCCGGCATCGTCGAAAGACTTCAACGCCCGAATGTGAGGTTCGCTCTCGCTCAAACCGGCTGGGACTGGAGCACGCCCTTGCGCCTTTCAGTCTACACTGACCAGGGCCTGACAACGGCCTTCCGCGAAGCTCGCGGCCTTGTATCGAGCGTGTCGACCAACAGACTGACCTGCCTGCTCCCCTGGGAAGTCATGCGTTGGGGAAACAAGTACACCGCGATCATGGAGAGACTCGGACCGGTTGCCCAGACCCTGCAATTCACAATTGGCAACGATGCATACGACCCGGCTGTCAGCAACCGACTGGCTGAACTGACTGAACAACAGGAGCTAATCCACGACCATCCCGACGAGTACTGGTTCTATCGCCGCGCGGTGAAGGAACGTTTGAAGAAAACTCCACAGGCTGAACTCGTCCAGGTAAAGGGTGAAGAACCGCTTCACAAACTGCACGAAAATGAGAAACGCCGAGTCGACTACTTCACGACGCTCGGTGCCGCCGCCAAACAGAAAAAGCCAGGCCCCGACGACCTCTTCGCCATTGAAGAATTCGCCACCCCGCACGATCCATTGATCAGCCTGTTCCTGCATCAGGAACTCGCTGAGCTGGCAACTCGGAATCGTGAAGAGAACTACGAGATCGAACTACAGCACCGGCTGCACCGAATCTACTTCACGGCAAGCAGCGATCAGGCTGTCCGCAACGTCATTGCAGCCATCGAAATTCTCTGCCAACACCCTGAGGCGATCGCCAATGACGCCGACCGGGCAGACCAGCTGGATGCGTTGTTGCAGGTTCTCCACGACCGCTGGCATAACCGCGGAGAGAAGTCGCCGGGTTCGTCAAAGATCGTGCTTAACGATATCGAGCAAAGCGTCTCGGCCATCGACAAAGCTTTCGGCGAACTCGCACGGCTGAACGACGCTCGTGGCTATTCGACGAAGCAATGGCAAGCCCGACGCCTCGCCCTGGAAAAATCGCTGCTTCGTCCCCTTCAGGCGTATCGCACGACACTGATGCCGCATCACGCAAAGAAGCGCTAACGGCGACCTGTCGGCGGATAATTATTCAGTCCGCGGTTCAATTGGATCGACGATTATCTGGAGGGTGTCTCCCGGGCCGATATCAGCGTTCGACCGCGACACGAAAACGTCAAGCTTTCGCTCTGAGCCCCGTTCTCCCAACCGTAACTCAGTCGTTGAGGCGGCTCGAAGAATTGACTCGACCGTGAACTGCCCGCCAGCATCCTGCCTCAGTTCCAGTTGAGAAGGCCGGACACAGCAAACATCGCCGCCCGAGTCTTCCGGCACAGCATCATTGCTGGCGAAGTCTGACGGCAAGAGCCAGTTACACGGACCAAACAACCAGGCGAGCTCTTTGGTTGGTGGTCGAAGCCAGAGCGAATTGACCGGGCCGGAGAAGGTGATCTCGCCATTGTCCAAACAGACGACATTCTGAGCGTACTTTAAGACGGCATCTGGATCGTGAGTCGAGAACACAACGGTCGAGCAGTGCGTGCGAATATGCTCGTCGATAATTCGCCAGCAGCGATGAGCCAGCAACGGATCAACGTGAACGAGCGGCTCATCAAGAACCAGCACTGCCGCTTCCGAAGCCAGTGCGCGGACGATTGCCAGACGCGATCGCTCTCCTTGCGAGAGCGAATCTGGAAGCGAGGTACGCAACTGGCCCAGACCAAAGAGCTCCAGCCATTGAGTCGCCGATCGACCACACTTCGCCCGTTCCGGAAGAACGTAATGAACATGCTGCTCGACAGTCAGATGCGGCCAGAGGCCGTGATCCTGAGGGCTCCAGAAAAGCGCCAGCGCGGCCGGCAGTGGCGTATTCGGCTTCTCGAATTGAATGATGCCATCGTCGGGCTGTTCGAACTCAGCCAGCAGACTGAGCAATGAAGACTTGCCCGCTCCGGAAGCGCCCATCACCGCCGTTACTCCGGAGGAGATCTCCAGCGATACGCTGTCGAGACGCGGATGATCCCGCCCCGAAAGAGTAACACCGTTCAAACTCCAGACAGGTTCAAACATGACAGTCGATACCCGCTAAGGATCGCTCGAACAATAAGTGTCCGATTCTTTGTGAGCGGCAAGGCGCTAGCCGCCGGTTTTGAATCGACGAACGACACCGGCGGCTAGCGCCGTTCCGCTCACTTATTGTTCGAGCGATCTTAACCACGAACCAGAACCACAAACCGGCTACGGTCTTACCACCCAGGAACGCGACATACGCATGTAAATTCTCGGAGCCACGCACCCCACAAGGACGATCAACAGCAAAGGAACGATCACTGATAACAGTGCCATGACGGATAACGTCGCTGTTCTGCCCTGGTGGATAAACTTGTAGAGGCGAACGGGCAGCGGAACGATGTTTCCATCGAAACTCAGCAACGGAATCGTCGGCGGGCAGAGTAACGCTGCGGCAGTCAGGTTCGCGAGGCTCCAGTAAAACAACACCGCAGCAACGAGAAACAGCGGTCGGCACTCGTACCACCATTTCAGTTGTGCGGCGTTCTTTACTCGGGTCGCGTCTGAGGACTCGCTGAGCAACGTCGCCAAATGACTCGACTCAGAACGCCGAAAGACCGGCAACAGCAGCGTCAGCACGAGAGCCCGCGGTACGAGAAAGAGAATCAACGCGAGCGACATCGGCCACACGGTCGCTCGGAGTTCCGTCAACGGTGCGTACTGAATTGCCGAAAGAACCACGATGCTGACCGCCAGCGATCCAAACAGTCCCGGTGCGACAAGCAGTGTTAGCAACACGGGCCGCAGCTTGCTCATCATCTCTTTTGAACACGCCTCGCGACGGCGAGCAGTGCCGTTCAGCTTTCGTGCCAGAATTAGCGACAACACTGAACAAGGGACGGCGATCGCAATCGCAGCGGTCAGGTCCAGAAGCGTTGAACGGACAAGTATTTCGTTCCGCAGTACGCCAGCGATTCCGCCTATCCCGGATGAAGAAACAATCCACAACGGAACTCCCCATGTCAGTACCGCAGCTGCGGCGGCAATGGCAACACCGGGCTTCAAGTTACCTCGCGGATCGTCCTCGGCAAAACGCCATTTCAGAGCTGAGTTCCGCGAACTCGCCAGTCCCCACCAGATCAACGGAACCAGAACGGTCGCTTGAACAAGCACGGGCAGGAGAAGATGCCTCAACGTTGTCGCCGAATCCAGGCCACCGGCCTGCGAGTCAAACACGTGGACGGTCCAAGCCGGAATCTGCAGCAGCGAGGCGATCTCAAACTCCTGCATCGTCAGCAGAAAGACGATGCCGAAGACAGGCAGGGCCCTGAGCAAGTCAGTATTCCATTTCAAGCTTTGCACGCTCTGCGCCGCCTTGCTCGTCGCACCGGAAAGCCGGGCGCTGTGCAGCGAGGACTTCGACAGCGGCGGTGGCGGCAGGCAAATCCTGACCACAGCTGCGGCCGGCAGAAACTTCAGCACGACGAGCACGAAATAGAAACAGTGATTCCAGGACGGGCGATGCAGCAGCGACAGTTCAAAAGAACGATAGCTGTATCCAATGATCAAGTCTGGGGCCACGAGCGGGCACAACACAAACAACATCCACCAGAATCGCGACTGCCCAGTCGATCGCCGCACCAGTCGCGCCAACCAGACTGACATCGGCACGGCAAGCAACGCCGCCGCCAGCGACCGCAACAGAGTCCACGCGAACGCTTCGTGAAAACTCATTGCAGGTACTCGCTCTGCAGCCACTCCAGGCAATCGGTATGCGCGTCAGCAAGCGACCTCAGGTCGACACTTCTTTCAGACCACGACTTCAATTTCCGTACTTCACCCGGCAGTGATTCGAGATCAATGGGGCCAAGCGGGATCTGACGCGACGGCGAACACGCCAATTGAGTTTCAACATCGGTCGACAGAAGAAAATCCACAAGCCTTTGCGCAGCACCGAGTCGCCTGGTCCCGCGAATAATCGACACTGAGTTGGGGATACAGATTGCGCGTTCACACCTCATCAGAACCGGCACCATGTCGATAGGCTTACCCTCGTCAACCGCCAGAAAGAAGTCGTCGGTATCCGTCCAGCCAAAGTCGCAACGACCACTTGCAACCAGATCCTTCACGACAGAGTTGCCGTTGACCTCAAGCAGACCACGATCGCGTTGACGGCGATGCCGCCGCTTCACCCCTTCGCCGCCATAGTCACTCCACGACGCCGTGTACTGAGTCAACGTCGTTCCAAACATCGGCTTCGCCATTGCTACTCGCGAAAGAGCGTTCTCGCCATCAACGTTCAATCGTCGACAGATCTCCTGGCGTGTCGCGACCATGTTTTCGGTATTCACGATAAAGACGCGTAGACGTGCGGCGAATCCAACCCAACTTCCATCGTCAGCTTTGTACCTGGCCGGGATTCGTTCGTAGCCTTTTCCTTTGTATGGCTGCAGCATGCCGAGCTTTTGCAGCTTCATCGTGCCGAGAACTTCGTTGTTCCAGAAGACGTCGCACTGCGGACTGTCCCGTTCAGCGATCAGAAGATTGATCAGGCCAATCGACTTTGTGGCTTCGGTGTCGAATCGAACGATCAGTCGGATCCCGGTCTCACGTTCGAAGTCTCTCAGAATTTCTTCGGAGTAAACGGAGTCGTGTGAGCAGTAGACGACCAGAGCGTCCTGCCTGGCTCCGCCGTTCCACGAGAGCAGCGCGATCATGCCAAGGCAAAGCAGCGTCGCGACGGTAGCAAACCACGAACCGTTACGGCGTTGCATCTGTCGCCTCGTCGGAGTCATCCGCCGGTACACTTGCACTGGCCTCTTCGGCTTCTCCTTGCGCTGTGCCGGCTGCCGTCGGTGCTTGATCCAAAGAATCGAAATAACTTCGGATTCCCGATACGTAGCCGGGTGGGATCTCTTCGACTTCGATGGCGGTGCTGACTCGTTTCTGCAGGCTTCTGACAAACTCTCGATACTCCTGAGAAGCTTCTCCAGTATCGGACAGCCCCTGCCTGCGCATTGCCATCAGCCGGCGAGTTGCGTCTAACGAGGCCGCTTCTCGCGAATCACGAAACCTGGATTCCGCCGATTGATTCTCACGAGCGGCGGAACGTCCCGACCCGTGTCCTGACGAATTCCCTGCTGAACCGTTCGCTTTGCTGTCGGGCTTTGTGCTGCCGGCCTTGCCGGGAGAGTCCGAGTCAGACTGCCCCCCTGACGAAGCGACCTGCTGGCCCGGCGGTCCTTCCTGACCTTCAGCACTTGGCGGTGGATCGTTTCCGAGCTGAGATTGGCCGGCTTCCCCCTGCAAATCGGCATACTGCTCGACGAATTCCTGAATGGTTGCTTCGTTCCTGCCTGTGCTGTCTGAAGGTTGAGTCGTCCCGTCCTGGGCTAACTGCTTCGCGGACTGAATCGCGTTGAGAGCCTGTTCAAGCGAAGCAAGTTGTGCTGCGTCGTTCGCGATTTCGTGCAGCTCGGCCTGAGCCAGTTCCAGCGAATCCTTCGCCGCTTCAGCCGACTCGGCTTGCAAACCTGAATCGAGACGCGAAGCATCCAGCTGACTCATCGCTCGCTTCATCGCCGCTTCTATAGGCTGCGACTGAAGCTGGTTGCCGGCGAATCGTTGCAGCTCGGCCATCGCCTGACGAATCTGCTTTTCCAATTGTTGCCGCTCGGCGTCGTCACTGACCGAGTCCAGCTTCTCAAGGTCTGAGCCCAACGAATCAAACGCTTCGTCAATTGATTGAGTCTGACCGTCAGCCAGCTCTTCCACCCATTGCCGACTTCGCTGATCGGACGCCCCGAAAAACTGAGTTGCCTGAGCCTGCTCCAGCACTCGCGAGACTTCGTCGCCAGTGCGAGCTTCCCGCCATCGGGCCTCGATCTCTCGCTGTCGAACGTCCAGATCCTTGATATTTGAGTCTGAACGTTCGGTCGTCAGCTGCCGCAGTCCCGCAGCAAGCTCCGCGAGAGACCGATTGAAGTCGCTTGACGACTGTGCCGAATCATGCCTGGCAGAAAGCTCAGCCTGTCGATTCTCAGTCTCGCGCCGCGAGGTCTGTAAATCCCGCCGAACAGCAACGGCCGCAGACGCAGAATCAACCGTTCCGAACGGATCGAACTGCGGCAGGAACAGGACCGTTGCAACAAACACCGCAACTCCAACCGCCAAGCGAGCAAGCGGTCTCTGCCAGCGCCACGGAACGATCGTCGATGGTCGCAGCGCTGCCGCCTTTACCCCGGCTTGCTCAGCAATCACCGGCTGATAGGCACCGGCCGACGACTCGAGTTGTGCGAGTGTCAGAAACAGATCACTCGCCCCGCAGCGGTCATCGATTCTTCGAGCAGCTTCGAGCGACGTCGGCTTCCGAGCAACAATTATGGCAATCAACGCAGCAACCAATGGCAATCCGAAAACCAGTTCCAGTGCTATTAATTCGCGTCCGAACCCGAAGCATCGCTGAAGGAACAGAGCACCGATAGCGACGCCGCCCAGCACGCAATTTGCCCGAAACCAGGCAGCGAAGTATTCAGCCGTGCTGATCCGACGAACGACTCCATCGATCAGTCGCTCGGCATCGTTAATCAATGTTCTGTCGGGGGAACCGCTCAAAACTCGCTCTCCAAATGCAAAACGCACCAATAACGCGACGAGGCTGTGAGTTTTTCGTAGGGTGTGACCAGCGGAGCGGATCAAACGGCTGGTGTGCCCGCGCGGGCGACTTTCCTGCTAACGAGGCTGTTGCAAAGCTCAAAAGATCTCCGCGCCGGCACACCGCGATCCCCGTTCAGCCCGCTTGTCACACCCTACAAACAAACAACTCACAGCCTCGAAGCGAGTCTACAGCCTGCCTGGACACACTCGCAATCCGGAGGTGGCATCCAGCGCCGGCTCACCGTGTTACCTGTCTGGCAAACAACGGCTACCGGCGGACGGTGTGGCGGAGGACGAAGATCGCTCCGACAAGCAGGATAGCGTTGCCGGTCCACATGGCCCAGGCCGGGTTGACGGAGCCGGACTTGGCGAGGCTCATCATCAGCAGCACGACCGGGTAATAGACCAGCAGGATCGGCAGGAAGCAGAGAAAGAAAGTCGTCAGAAATTGACGACGAGCCTGCAAAACCGAGAATGGCGCGCCGACCAAGGCAAAGAAGAAACAACTGCAACTTAGAGCGAACCGGTTGTGGAGTTCGGTGTTGTGTTTTCTCGACTGGCTGGTGCTGACGACGATTCTGGTTGACTGGTCGACCATCGGCTGTTCGGCCAGTGCATCGAACTCGCCCATGGCCAGAGCGAAGGCCGTTCGGATTGCTCGCGCGTCCTCGGCTTCCCGACAGTCTTCAGTGAATCCGTCCAGCTTCTCGCGAATCGTAGAAATGCTCAGATGCCGCGGGTTCACCTTCTTGCCACTCATCGGAAGTGGCAGCTCGATGTCGCCTTCCTTCACCCGGACCGAGATCCGCCCCGGCCCCGCGAAGCGCGCGTCGATCGGCTGCAGGATGACGCGTTCTTTCTCCAGGTCGATCCGCAGGACCGCCTCGCGAACCTGCACGACGTACTGCTCACCACCGACCGTGTATCGCAGATTCGGTCGGTACAATCGCCGTTCTTCCTTGTCGACTCCTGAGACGGTGATCGCCCAGCCCTTGTCCGGGTACTCGACCATGTGCTGAGCGGACAGCACGTCAAAGAAAATGTCTTCCATCGCCAGCGTGACGACGCGTTGGATGTTGGCCATCGACCAGGGAATCACCTGATCGTTCAGCAGCAGCGAACAGACTGTCAACGAGCCGCCCAGAAAAAACGCCGGAGCCAGCAATGACAATACGTTGATCCCGGCCGCCTTGGCCGCAGTGATTTCGTAGTCGGCGGCCAGGCGTCCATAGACGATGCAGACTGAAAGCAGCAGCGTGGCAGGAATTGTAAACGGCAGCAGGCTCGGCACGACGTAGGGCAGAATCTGCAGAACCTGCAGCGGGCCGAGGCCTCGCTCGGTGACTTCGCGGAAGACCCCCACGAACACCAGCAGCACTGTCATGATCGTGATGACGAGCAGCAGCACCTTGATCAGGTCGACCAGGATGTATCGCTGCAGAATTCTCATGCCGGCATAAATCCATCGGCTGAACGCCGAAATCGCGAAATCATTTAAGTGAAAAACTGCTGAGCGGTGATCGGCACCCGGACGAAGCAGCCCCCGATGGCCGATCTGCGGAAACCCGCCAACGATAGAAATCTGAACGCCAAGCAGGGGCACTCATTAGGGAAAACGCTGCTGCAGGGTCAAGACGAGTTGGGGGCTCAAGTTGCCGGAAGAGGCTCCGTCCGCAACACGTAACCTGTTTCGTCGGCTGCGGATACGGCCGTCAACCAAGACCAGGATTGGCCACAGGATCACGGCGGAATCGACATTCCCCGCAAAGTCTGCCAGAGACCTCGGGACCGGCACCAAGGGACCAGACCGGGGCGCAGTGGACTTGGGTTGACGATCTGTCCGGCTTCATTGGAGTGGGACGTGCGATCTGTCCGAAACCACTTCCGTTGGAGTCGCTCACCCACTCCTTTTGACTGGTCCGACTTCGACCCTTCAGAAGTGCGACTCGACAAACCACTCGACACTTTTCAGCGAGTCTTCCCATGGAATTATTCAACAACGCCTCGGACGACCAGATTGCTCTCATGGGCTGTGCCGCCGCACTCCTGTTTTCGGGCGGGCTGATGTATGTCAGCTTTTTCCTCGGTCGACACGGGCAGAACGAAGAAACAACAAGCCGTTCCATTCCGATGGCACCGGTCCAGAAGACGGATTCCGATTCGTCTGAACGGAAAGCTGCCTGATTCGTCAGGAACGGTATGACCGCAGAGTCCACTTGGCCAACAGGGTCGAGTGGACTCTGTCTTGCGCTGTCAGTCCTGGCCAGAGATCCCAACCGGACTACCCGTCAGAAACCATCTCGTAAAACCAAATCGGCACAGACGCTCTGAGCTGACACTCCCGAGCCTTGCCACGTCGCGATGGCCATACTGACGCCTTTGGTTCTTGAAACTGGCTCGTCGTACGAAGACGATATCGAGATTGCTGAATCAGCTCCCTTTTCTGAACCGGCCTCCGATCCCGAGTGGCCATTCAATCCGCAGGAAGAATCCCATGCGAGCTATCTGGAAAACAGTTTCCGTTCTGAGCATCTTCGGGCTCGGCTATCTCGCAGGCACGATGCAGTGGTCTGCTCAGTCTTCAGCAGTCGCTCAACCAGCAACCGATGGAGCGAGTCAGGAAGTCACGAAATCGATTACAGCGGCCTATTCAGCTCTTCAGACGGTCCGGAGTAACCTGAACCAGGAAGCCCGTTACACTCCCGCCACCAGAATCATCAACGCGACCGGCCTGATGGCTGGCGGCGTCGATGCCATGGCCGATCTGGAATCCGGACAGGGAGTCGACCCTGAAACCTTCGGCGGCCTCTACGCAGGCCACGCGACGGACGAAGTTTCGATCGACCTGGACACCGACGAGAACGGTCGACTGACCTTCAAAGGCAAGGTCGTCCGCATGTACTCGGTCGAGCGTCTCAAAAAGTTCTATAAAGAACGACTGAAGTTTGCTGGCGACGGCGAGGAAACTGCCGGCTTCTGATTTAAGCCGCTACACTCCCGCGCATGGCACTACTCAGTATTAAAGACGTGACCTTTACGTTCTCGCATCCGGTCCTGCTGGACGGCGTGACGGTCCATATCGAACGCGGCGAACGAGTCGGGCTCGTCGGTCGAAACGGCGCGGGCAAATCGACGCTTCTGAAGCTGATCGGCGGCGAACTAAAACCCGACGACGGCTCCGTGGTCTTTGAATCCGGAGCCCGACTGGCATCGCTCACGCAGCACGTCCCGGACACCAAAGGCGGATCGATCTTCGCGCAGGTCGCCGACGGAATCCCCAACATCGGCGCGGACATCGCCGAATTCCGGACGCTGGACCTGAAGTCGAACGCCGAAACACTCTCAGCCGATGAGCAGTCGCGGCTCGACTCGGCCATTGAGAAAATCGGGGCCGAAGAACGCGGCTGGGACGCTCTCCACAGCGTCGAACGAACGCTGCGGGAAATGTCGCTCGATCCTGACCAGACGTTTGACTCCCTCTCGGCCGGCAAGAAGCGACGAGTTCTGCTGGCGCGAGCGCTGGTCACCGAACCCGACGTTCTACTCCTCGACGAACCGACGAACCACCTGGACATCGATTCGATTCTCTGGTTGCAGGATTTCCTGTCGCGGTTTGCCGGCACGCTGATCTTCGTGACGCACGACCGGGCGTTTCTGCAGGCACTGGCGAATCGAATCATCGAAGTCGACCGCGGCCGACTGTTCGACTGGACCTGCGACTACGCGACGTTCCTCACTCGTCGCGACGCGATGCTCGAAGCGGAAGAGCAGCAGCAGGCTCTGTTCGATAAGAAGCTCGCCGAAGAAGAGAAGTGGATCCGACAGGGCATCAAAGCACGTCGCACCCGCAACGAAGGCCGCGTGCGAGCGTTGAAGGATTTACGAGAAGTTCGGGCACAACGGCGAGACAAAGTCGGCAAGGCGAAAATGCAGCTCCAGGACGCCGAACGGTCCGGCATGCTGGTCAGCAAGGCGGACAACGTTTCGTTCGGCTACGACGACGAGCTGATTATCCGCAACCTGACGACGAGAGTTTTTCGCGGCGACCGTATCGGCCTGATCGGTCCCAACGGTGTCGGCAAGACGACGCTCCTGAAAGTCCTGCTCAACGAGCTGAAGCCAAACAGCGGCAACATCCGAGTCGGCACGAACATCTCCGTCGCCTACTTCGACCAGTTGCGAGCACAGCTCGACGAAGACAAGTCCGTCCGCGAAAACGTCGGCGACGGTTCCGATTTCGTTTTGATCAACGGCGTGCGAAAACACGTCGTCGGCTATCTCCAGGACTTCCTGTTCTCGCCCGAGCGAGTGCAGACGCGTGTGAGCTTCCTTTCGGGCGGAGAACGCAATCGCCTGCTGCTGGCTCGACTTTTTACGAAGCCGGCCAATGTCCTCGTCCTCGACGAACCAACGAACGACCTCGACGCCGAAACTCTGGAACTGCTCGAAGATCTCCTCGCTCAGTTTTCCGGAACTCTGTTACTGGTCAGCCACGATCGAGCATTCCTCAACAACGTCGCCACCAGCACGTTCGTTTTCGAAGGCGACGGAGTCATCCGGGAATTCGACGGCGGCTACGACGACTGGCTGCGACAGAAATCTGACACCAACCAACAGGCTGCGGCAACGGCCAAAGCAGAGCAGAAATATCAGGCATCCGGCAGCAACGAATCCTCGACCGCCGACACTTCGTCGTCAGATTCCAAGGCAGCCAGCAAACCACGAAAGCTCAGCTTCAAAGAACAGCGAGAACTCGAAATCCTGCCGAAGCGGATCGAAGAAATCGAAACCCGCCAGAAAGAATTGCACGCTCTGATGGCCGATCCATCCTTCTACCAGAAACCTCGAGAAGAAATCGCCGCCGCCACCGACGAACTCGAACAACTCGAAGAAGAGCTGCTGGAAAAGTTCGACCGCTGGGAATCAATCGAATCTCGAACAGCTTGACGGTTTCGCGCTGAAAGTTGCGTTCTCTTCTCTTTACCGAACTGCGAACCTGAGAAGCAGTTCCGTAGCCATTTCGACGTTTCATGGCCTGCAAATCCAATCACCGTTATGTTGGATAGTGCAGAAATCATAACGTGCAGAAGTGGGTGCCCCGATGAAGACTCGATTTTCAACGAAGCCGGGACTGAACGCAGGTAATCGAGAGAAACGAATCAAACCGCAACGGGCTTATCTTGCGCACCTGATCGCATTTTGCGTGACAGTGCTCCCAATGATTCTGCTCGGTTGCGGAGGCGGTGCCGAAACTGAAACAGTCAGCGAACCGGTCGCCGCTCGGCCCAATCCGACTGCTCCACCAACTGAGAACTCAGTTCCTGAGACTTCCGTCAGGACAAACGCTGAATCGATTCCTGGCTCGCCGACAGCCCCGAAAGACACCGCGAATCTGACACCAGAAACAAGCGGTTGGAAGGTTTTGTTCCGCGCTAGCAACCCGGCCCTCTGGAACACATCTTCTGATGACGAAAGCGATTTTTCGGTCACGCTCGATGACTTTGCAGATGAGATACACTGGCTCCGGGTGCGACGGATGGATACGAACGATGCGGCCATCATTCCGTTGACCCGTGACGATCTGCTCAAAGTTAAGGAACTCGACGATGGAGTTTTCTGGAATGGAACGGGCCAACGAGTTACGAGTGCTGGAAAGACCCACCGCAAGCTCGGCATTGTGAGCCGTGCATTTAACGGGCGATACAAATCAAAAGCCGTGCTCATTCTGAATTCCCCCAGAGTGTCAGGCTCTGGCTGGAGCGGGTGGGGGTTCGGAAAAATCGCACTCATTCATAGCCCCCAATACTTCGCGTGGGCGGGCGAGAGAATCCCCGAAACTATGTTTGAGATTGCAGTATCAAACGATGATCTCAACCCCGAGGAAACAGCTCAACTGGTCCTTCCCAAGTATGGGTTATCTGCTGCCAGCAAGCTCGCCGCTTCAACTCCAGCAGACGCCGAACCACCGATGCCGGAATCGACACAGCCCACAGCCGTGGTCGCTCCAGACTCAGATGCCACAGTCGCTGACGCCAAGGAACGACAACCTGTCCCAGGCGATCCTGCCCGAACACGAGCCACAACAGCCGTGCGAAAACTGTTCGAGCAGGAGTATGAAAACGCGACAACTCAACAGGCGGCATCTCTCCTCGCTGGGAAACTGCTGGAACAATCCAAGATTACGACTAACGATGAGGCAACCATCTACGTTCTGCTTGCTGAATCGCGAGAACTGGCGACCAGCGCTGGAGATGCTCAAACCGCACTGTCAGCAATCGGCAAGATGGCAGACCGTTTCGACATTGATTCGGTGGCCGAAAAACTGGCCACCCTGAATCGAGCGGCAAGTAAAGCGAAACTGCCGATCGCACAACGCAAGCTGGCGGAAGCAACTCTACCGGTGATTTATGAAGCCGTTGCCGCTGGCGACTTCGATGCTGCCGCACGACTGGCCAGCGTAGGTCGAACGAGTGCAAGAAAGGGACGCGCATTAGACCTGACAGCAATCTTCAAGGCCGTCAGTGACGAAATTACGCAATTCAAGGATGACAGCCAATCAGCGATTGTCGCGCAGGAAACTCTCAAACAGAATCCTGATGCACCGGCCGAACACCTGACTGTTGGTGCCTTTCAGTGTCTGGCTGAAGGCAACTGGCACGAGGGGCTGCGTCATCTTTCGCTGGCGGAAGATGACCTGCTGAAACAGATCACCGAGCTCGAATTCGTAGAACCTTCCACACCTCAGGCTATGGTCGAAGTCGCGGATCTCTGGATGGAGTGGATCAAGCAGACTCGCCGAAAACCGTTCGACCGTTTCGCCATGGCGGCTGAGTACTGGTACCGCGGCGCGTTGCCAGAACTGATCGGAGCCGAACGAACCACTGTCGAGAAGCGTCTGCAGGAAATCGGTACCTTGACGTGGACTCGCGCCACGGCCAATTCGAATGAAGGTTCTGTAACACTGCCGGACCTGTCGATATCCAGCAGCAAGTTTTCTACACCCTGGACTGTGATCTTTCGATCAAGCAATCCGGCTGACTGGAATCCCGTCAACGCTCCGCAAAACATGCAGTACCTGAGAATCGCTCGAGCCGACGCGGGTGACTACGTCATCATCGAATTGAAAATCGAGAACTTGCGAAGGATCACCGAAGGAACCATCATGTGGAATGGGCGAAACATCCTGCATACCGGAGCGCGGCGGCTCGGTATTGCGAGCGCCCAATGGTATCACGGTTACTCCAAAGGTAGTCAGATCGTCCCCAAGTCTGATCACAAAGACGGCTACGGCGGCTGGGGATTTGGCCGACCATGTGCCGTATTCGGCGATCAGGCATTTCTGTGGTATGACAAGAAAATCCCGGAAACGGTGTTCGAATTCTCGGTCACGCCAGGACCACTACACGTCACTGAAAAACGACAATTGCTGATCAGCCAGCCCATTGCAGTCGATTGATGGTCTGGCATCGTCGACTTACTCGCGTCTGGTCACCAATCACGCCCTCGGCTCAGTTCCGTACCTGGTTGACCGTCGCAACTCGATCGAGGCTCAACTACAAGTCTGCATTCTCAGTTCCGTCTTCAGGCACGCCGATCGTGAGCACGGTGTGTTCGGCAGAGCTGTAGACCGGAGGGAGCGGCTTTGGAGTGGAAGCGTTCGCTGACGGACGGCGGCTTCGGTAGCCATAGTTTTGCGACGCTGCCTGCAGTGCTGTCTCAACCGCCGAAGACGCGGCTTCGAGCTGGGCGATGTCGAGGCCGCTGAACCAAGTCCGGGCACCATCGCCTGCTGATTGCCACCGACCAATGCTCGCACGCCGACTCAGCTTTGCTATGTGAGAATGTCGTGGACGACGTTGCCGTGGACGTCGGTCAGGCGGAAGTCGCGGCCCTGGTGACGGTAAGTCATTCGTTCGTGATCGATTCCCAGCTGATGCAGAATCGTCGCGTTAAGGTCATGAATGTGGACTGGGTTTTCGGCGATGTTGTAACTGAAGTCGTCGGTTTCTCCGTAAACAATGCCGCCTTTGACACCGGCTCCGGCCATCCATTTTGTGTAGCACCGAGGGTGGTGATCGCGGCCGTAGTTTGACTTGGTCAGACCTCCCTGGCAGTAGATCGTCCGACCGAACTCGCCGCCCCAGACGACAAGCGTGTCTTCGAGGAGTCCACGTTGCTTCAGATCCTGAATCAAGGCGTAGCACGGCTGGTCGATGATCCCACACTGACGGCGGATGTCTTTCGGCAGGTTGCCGTGCTGGTCCCATTGCCGGATGAAGACCTGGGAGAACCGGACGCCTCGTTCTGCCAGACGGCGAGCGAGCAGGCAGTTCGCTGCGAATGTTCCCGGCTTGGTGACGTCCGGGCCGTACATGTCGAGCGTTTCCTTAGTCTCACCGGAAATGTCAGTCAGCTCGGGGACGGACGTCTGCATTCGGTACGCCATCTCGTATTGCGCGATGCGAGACTGAATCTCGGGGTCGCCGACTTCGTTGAAGCGTTCGTTGTTCAGCTTGCTCAGTTCGTCGAGCATCCGCCGGCGCATCGCCGTCGACATTCCGTCCGGGTTCGACAGGTAAAGCACCGGATCTCCCGTTGACCTCAGGCTGACTCCCTGATGCCGCGTCGACAAAAATCCCGCACCCCACAAACGCGAGTACAAAGCCTGTCCGCCGAAATTACCGTTGACCGTTGAGTGGAGCACGACGAACGCGGGCAGGTTCTGG
>JBLFXD010000013.1:0-21422 GCA_047611045.1 Planctomycetaceae bacterium
CAATTTTGAAACGCCTCGGCCGGCCGCCCAACCGACCGAGGCGTTCTCTTTGCGCGCTGTCACCAACTGACTTCGCTGAGTGATCCCCTCCGGCATGGGTGGCACAGCCAGAATGGCTGTCTGCCGCAGGCACAAGATGCCGCGCCCTCAGCTCACGACGGGCAATCGACGGTCTATTTAACACCGAACACGCACGATGAATCATCTTGTCGCTACGCGACCCACCCATTCTGGACGGGCCACCCTCGACACCTACGCCCCCAGATCGTCGAGTGCAAAGCTGCCGAGTGTCCATGACACTGGCCGCTCAATCCGAGAAACCACGCCGTCGACGCGCGAACCGAAGTGCTGACCGTGGGCTCCTCGTCAGTCACAAACGCCAACCCGGCACGATAATTCGGCTCAGGCCCGCTGCGTGAGCCGACACAAAACTGCGGAGAACTGCGGACATGCCACGTTACGACTTTCAGCGAATCGAACCGAAATGGCAGGACTACTGGAAACAGAACGAGACCTTCAAAGTCGATTCTTTTGAAGCCGGTCGCGAGAAGCTCTACGTGCTGGACATGTTTCCGTACCCGTCCGGTTCCGGCCTCCACGTTGGGCATCCGGAAGGCTACACCGCGACCGACATCGTCTGCCGCTACGGTCGCAACCGTGGCAAGCAGGTGCTGCATCCGATGGGCTGGGACGCGTTCGGTCTTCCTGCCGAAGAGTACGCCATCAAGACTCAGACTCATCCAGCCGTCACGACTTACAAAAACATCGACGAGTTTCGGCGGCAGCTTCAGATGCTCGGCTTCAGCTACGACTGGAGCCGCGAATTCGCGACGACGGACGAAGATTATTACCGCTGGACTCAGTGGATCTTCCTGCAACTTTTCGACACCTGGTACGACGCCGACTTCGAATGGACCGGCCCCGACGGCAAGCAACGCACCGGCAAAGGCCGACCGATTGCCGAGTTGCCCATTCCCGACGATGCGCAGGCCGATGGCGAAGAAGCCATCCGCCGTTACCAGGATTCAAAAAGGCTCGCCTACCAGCACGAAGCTCCAGTCAACTGGTGCCCGGCCCTCGGCACGGTCCTCGCCAACGAAGAAATCGTCAACGGCAAGAGCGAGCGCGGTGACCATCCTGTTGAGCGCTTCCCGCTCCGCCAATGGATGCTCCGCATCACGTCCTACGCCGACCGCCTGATCAACGAGCTCGACGACCTCAACTGGTCCGAATCCATCAAGGACATGCAGCGCAACTGGATCGGCCGCTCGACCGGTGCAGAAGTCGATTTCTTCGTTGCCGACGCTGCCGATTTTGAATCGTGGAAATCGTCACGTGCGGAATCCGCCTTCCCCGAAAAACCCGGCGACGATGTTTTGCGAGTCTACACGACTCGACCGGACACTCTTTACGGGGCAACCTACATGGTCATCGCTCCGGAGCATTCATTCGTCGAAAAGCTGACGACTCCCGAGCAGAAAGAAGCCGTCGATGCTTACGTGAAGCAGAGCTCGCTCAAGAGCGATCTCGACCGCACGGACCTCGCGAAAGATAAAAGCGGAGTCTTCACCGGCAGCTACGCGATCAACCCGGTCAACGGCGAGAAGGTTCCCGTCTGGATCGCGGACTACGTTCTGATCAGCTACGGAACCGGAGCCATCATGGCCGTCCCCGCGCACGACGAGCGTGACTGGGAATTTGCGGTGAAGTTCAACATTCCGATTATCACCGTGGTCGCTCCGAAGGATTCAGAGGATGTCACGCGAAGTCGCGAAGCCGCGAAGAAGGACAAGCAGACAGAAACTCTTCGCGACTTAGCGTCTTCGCGTGAGCCTGTAGAAGTTTTTTCAGGCAAAGGATTCGCGGTCAATTCGGGCGAGTACGACGGTACGCCGACCGATGAATTCAAAGCATTAATCACTGGCGAACTAACAACGGCCGGACTTGGAGAACAGGCGGTTAATTTCAAACTTCGAGACTGGCTGTTCAGCCGGCAGCGGTATTGGGGTGAGCCGTTTCCGATTCTGCATGAACTCGATGCCGACGGAAACGAAACCGGCCTCATGCGAGTCGACTCGGCCGATGAACTTCCCGTCGTGCTTCCAGAAATGGAAAAGTTCAAACCAACCGGCACGCCCGAGCCGATGCTCAGCACCGCTCCGGAATCATGGCTCTACAAAACTGCCGAAGACGGCACGAAGCTCAAACGAGAAACCAACACGATGCCGCAATGGGCAGGCTCGTGCTGGTACTACCTCCGCTTTGCCGATCCAAAGAACAGCGATTGCATCCTCGACCCGGAAGTCGAAAAGAGCTGGCTTCCCGTCGACCTTTACGTCGGCGGCGCCGAGCACGCGGTGCTTCACCTTTTGTATGCACGCTTCTGGCACAAAGTTCTCTTCGACCGAGGCCACGTCAGCACGTGCGAACCGTTTCACAAACTGGTCAACCAGGGAATGATCCTCGGCGAGGCCGACGAAAGTGGCAAAGCCGAAAAGATGTCCAAGAGTCGCGGCAACGTCATCAACCCGGACGACGTCGTCAAAGATTACGGTGCCGACGCGCTGCGGCTTTACGAGATGTTTATGGGGCCGCTCGAACAGGTGAAGCCGTGGAGCATGAAGGGCGTCGAAGGCGTCTACCGGTTCCTCGCTCGCGTCTGGCGAATGATCACTGACGAAGAGGCTGACGAAATTCGCCTTCACCCAGCCGTTCAGGAAGCTGACCTCAACGAGGACCAGGAACGGATTCTCCACAAGACGATCAAAGCCGTCACCGAGGACATCGAAAAACTCTCGTTCAACACGGCCATCAGCCGCATGATGGAATTCACGAACGAATTCAGTCCTCAGGAAGTTCGTCCGAAGGCGGCCATGGAAACGCTCACCATCCTCTTGAGCCCGTTCGCGCCGCACATTGCCGAAGAACTCTGGCAGCTACTCGGCCACGACAACACGCTCGCCTTCGAGCCGTGGCCGACGTTCGACGAAGCAAAGATTGCGGAAGCCGAGATCGAAGTCCCGGTCCAGGTTAACGGCAAGCTCAAGGCAAAAATCAAAGTCCCGGCCGGAGCCGACAACGCCACGATCGAAGAAGCGGCGAAACAGAACGCGTCAGTCGCAAGTAATCTTGAGGGCAAAACGATTGTCAAAGTCATCGTCGTGCCCGGCCGGCTGGTGAACTTTGTGGTCAAAGGATGAGCAACGTAGGGTCGGTTCCCACCGGCCGATTCAGATTCGTTCTCGTTCCTACGCTCTGCGTGGGAACGTCGGCATCGACGCTCCGCGTCCTGCACGTTGCCGCATCGTCATGCGGATTCGACGCAGAGCGTCGGTGGATTTCATTCCCACGCGGAGCGTAGGAACGAGGAAGAAAAATCCAACGCTCTTAAAAATTCCGGCTAAGATTCGGCAGTGACAAACGAATCAGCGACCGGAGGAGAACATGAGACACACTCACAGCGTTCTGATCGGTTATCTGGCCTGGATCTTCGGTTTCACGGGGGCACACCGGTTCTATTACGGGCGGCCGGTCACCGGCACAATCTACTTTTTTACATTTGGACTGCTGGGCATCGGCTGGTTGATCGACTTCTTTCTGGTTCCGTCGATGAATCGAAGCTGCGACCATCGATACGAGCCTGGCGAGGTCAACTACGACGTCGCCTGGATTCTTCTGGCATGGGTGGGCGCTTTCGGTATCGACCGTTTTTATCTGGGCAAGATCGGCACCGGACTCATTGAACTCTCGTTGGCGCTGCTCGTCCCCTGGACGCTCGGGCTGTCGGCAATTCCGCTGGCGCTCTTCCAGCTCTACGATTTGTGGACGATGAACGAGCAGATCAGCGAAGTGAATCGCCAGATTGCTTATACTCGGCAGCCGGCGTGAACCTGGTGAGAAGCAGTGAGTCTTTCAGTAGGCTGGAACAAGCGCAGCGCAGTTCCGGCAATCATGAATCATACAGACGTTCGGTTTGCCGGAACTGCGCTGCGCTTGTTCCAGCCTACTTTTGACTGAGAAATCACCGAGATGGCCGGCAAGAAAAGTAAGAAGAAAAAGCAGGACGACGATCCGAACTCGAAGCACGTCTGTACGAACCGCAAAGCGCGGCACGAGTACAACATCATCGACGAGTTGGAATGTGGGATCGCGCTCGTCGGCAGCGAAGTTAAGAGCATCCGCAACTCAAAGATTTCGATCGAAGAAGCGTACGGGCGAGTTCGTGACGGAGAACTGTGGCTGATCGGTGCCAACATCAACGAGTACCCTCAAGCCAACCTGATGAATCACGAGCCGAAGCGACCTCGCAAGCTGCTGGTTCACAAGCGGGAGCTTCACAAGTTTGCCGAAAGCGCCGAGCAGCAGGGTTTCACTCTGGTCCCGCTCGACGTCTACTTTTCGAAGGGCCGCATCAAAGTTCGCATCGGCCTGGCAAAAGGCCGCAACCTCTACGACAAGCGGCAGAAGCTCAAAGGCACGACCGACCGCAAAGAGATCCGGCAGGCGATGCTGAAACATCAGTAGGCATGGCTCAGGGCACGCCTTCGATAAGTCATACCCGCGAAGGCGGGTACCCAGTGACGCTGGCTTTGCTGGTTCCCCGCCTTCGCGGGGATGACGGAAAATCTCCCGATCAGTTGAAGGCTCGGACCAGGAAGCCGCCGGGCAGGCGTTTGACCATTCGCTTCATCTCAAGCACTGTCAGCGTTGCGAGGACTCTTGACGAGGCGATTTCCGCGGCGCGAATGATCTCGTCGAGGTGCTGAGGCTCGGACGTGACCATGTCAAGAATCTGGCGTTCCTGCGCGCTGAGTGTGAGTTCGCGAGGGCTGCGAACTTCCTGCTGGTCCTCGGTCTGGACAGGTTCCACCAGCGGGCCAAGTGCTTCGATAACGTCGTCGACATTTCGAATCAAAGTCGCGCCGTCTCGGATGAGATCGTTGCAGCCGTCGCTGGCGAAACTGTCGATCCGCCCGGGAATGGCCATTACTTCTCTGCCTTGTTCCATCGCGTGCCGGGCGGTGTGAAGTGCTCCACTTTTTCGATTGGCTTCGATGATGATCACGCCGAGCGACAAGCCGCTGATGATCCGGTTGCGTTGTGGAAAGATGCCCGACGTAGGTTGTTGATCGAGTCGCGACTCGCAGACGACGGCTCCGTTCTGCGAAATCTGCTCGGCAAGTTCAACATGCTCGGGCGGGTAAATGTGATTCAACCCGGTCGCTGACACGGCGATTGTTCGTCCGCCGCCGGCTAATGCTCCTCGATGAGCTGCGGCGTCAATTCCTCTCGCCAGACCGCTGACGATGGTGATTCCCGCCATGGCCAGAGCTCGTCCGAATTTCTCTGCCTGCTGAGTTCCGTACAAAGTGCAGCGGCGGGAACCGACGATGCCCACCGCCAGATTATCCTGAGCTTTCAACTCACCTCGACAGTACAGAGTGAGAGGTGCGTCGCAGACTTCGGTCAGGTTCTCTGGATACTCATCCGTCCCCATTCGCAGCAGTCGATACCCCTGTTTCTGACACGTCCGCACTTCGGTTTCGGCGTAATCTGTTGTTCTCGCCGCATGAATCAGCCGGGCTAGCTTCGGCCCGACTCCCGAAACCCGTTCCAGTTCGGTTAATGACGCGGCGAAGATGGATTCCGGATCGCCGAAGTAGTCCAGCAGCGATCGCTGATGCCGAGGCCCAATGCCCGGCACAAGATTCAGTCTGATCGCCGTTACGAGTTCGGAATCCAATTCAGAAAAATCTTCGTCGTCGGAATCCGGTTCGGTGTCTTTCTGGGAGTCGCTCAAGTTTGCCCGCCCGCCTCAGGAGAAGTGAACCTTTGAGCCGCAATCCTAGCGATTCGATGCTCGTTCCGTCTTCCTGCCGAGCGGTCGGCCACAGAACTTTTCGGATCAAAATTGCAAATCCTGTCAAGACGCATGACGGGTAAATTGAGGAAAGCCGTATTGACCGTCTTTTCATTGTGAAATAGCATCGCGCGAATGCACAGGTCGGAACCAATCGTTTATCGCTCAGGCAGTTTGGTCGCCAATTCAGAAAACGAACGGTTCTTTCGGTCAAATCTCTCCACATCCCTTCACAACTGGAAGTCAGTTTGAGTCTGCTCGCAGGACGTGACGTCTCATGAGACTTCGACAATCAGGCGCATCCTGGATTGTCCACGCCCCGGCGAAACTCAATCTATTTCTTGAGGTTCTTGGCAAGCGGGCGGATGGTTACCACGAGCTGGAAACGCTCATGGTTTCAGTCAACCTGTTCGACACTCTCGTACTCAGACAGGAGTCTTCAACACAGATTTCACTACGTTGTCACTACTCGGGTTGTGTTTCACGAAGGGTTGCCGCTGAAAGTGCTTCGGCATCGGATGAGGTTCCTGACGGGCAGGACAATCTGGCAGTGAAGGCCGCGGAGCTGCTGAGGAGAAAGACGGGTGTCGACAAGGGCATCCATATCGAACTCTTCAAGCGGATTCCGGCCGAAGCGGGGCTGGCCGGAGGATCCAGCGATGCCGCCGCCGTTCTTCTCGCCCTCAACCGAATCTGGCACCTCGGATTGAGTCGCGACGAGCTGCAAAGGTATGCATCCGAAATCGGAAGCGACGTCGCCTTCTTCCTCTCCAAATCTCCCGCTGCTCTCTGCCAGGGGCGAGGCGAAATCATTCGTCCGCTTAAGAAAGCTCCCCGTCTGCACTTCGTCATTGTCAAACCAGACAGTGGACTTTCGACGGCCGCCGTTTTTCGGCAGTGCCGACCGGAAGCGAAGCCGCGAGGAGCGTCGAAACTCGCCGAGTATCTTCAACGTGGTGACCTGACGAATGTGGGCCACAATTTGTTTAATTCACTTCAGGCTCCAGCAGAATCGCTGAACCCCGAAGTGAGTCGACTGATCGAAGAATTTGGCAGGCATCCATTTGTTGGGCACATGATGAGTGGTAGTGGAACTTCCTGTTTTGGTGTCTGTAGACATCGTGACGAGGCCAGGATGGCCGCTGCCCGGCTGAAGGCACTACGCCTTGGCCGTGTCTTTGTGGGGGAAACCTCATCCTGACGCGGCATGTTTCAGGAGGGACATCTGTGGATATTTCAGAAGTCAGAATCAAACTCATGGACGATCCCAACGATCGTCTGCAGGGATTTTGTTCGATCACCTTTGACAAGTGCTTTGTCATCCGGGATCTGAAAATCATCCGAGGGACCAAGGGTTCCTTCGTGGCGATGCCCAGCCGCAAGCTGACCGATCGTTGCCCGAAGTGCGGCACGAAGAATCAGCTTCGAGCCCGTTTCTGCAACGACTGCGGAGTCGAGCTGCACGAAGATCGGGCCATCAAAGACGACGCCGGCCGAGCAAAACTCTACGCCGATATCGCGCATCCGATTAACTCCGGCTGCCGTGACATGATCCAGCGAAAAGTGCTGGAAGCCTTCGAGAAAGAAATCGTCCTCGCCCAGAAACCCGGCTACCGATGCTCGTACGACGACTACGGCGAAGACCGCATCGCCGGCCTGAAGCATCCGCAGGAAACCCAAGCTCCGGCACCAGCCGTCGCCACTGAGCCTGCACCGTCGCCAGCCCCCGCAGCGGCAAGCGACGGCCGAACCATCCGCATCGACGGCCCGGACGGCTCACACCGCCGCATCGAGCCCGCTCAACTGGACGTCACCCGTCCACACCACATGGACGCTCCCGACCGAGCCCCGTCAGTCACATCCGATGGCGGATCCGAGGCCGAAGATGGCTTTGGTGCTGGGGTTGTTTAATGTTCCAAGTGTCGTTTCTAACAAGGCAGATTATGCCAACAAATCAACCAAGCTTGGTCGTTAGTTTGGTTTTTGCGGCAGTACTTCTGTTCGGTATCTATGTCGCCAGTGCTGCCCCAGTCACTGCAGCGTTGGGTGAATCCCCGAATGCTTACCGGCCTGTCTATTGGATGGTGGTTGAGACTCCACTTCGAGATCCTTTGCTGCGTTGGGCAGATGTGTGGGGTGTTCGGCGGGAATTCCAGTGGTCCTCGCCGAAGGCGCAGGAGATTTATCGCCACCTTGGCCGCTGACGGTTGAGCCTTCCAGAATTTGAAGACGAGCGAAAGCCGCAGCGTGTCCGAAACGCTCGAGATCATCTTCGTCCGAACATGGTGGCGATACACGCCGGAAGACGGTCATTGGTTTACGGTTATCTACCACTGGTTCAACATCGTTGAGGGCTGCGCGTGGGTGGTCTGTGCCGGACTTGTGTTTCGCCGATTTCTGACGCACCGCAAGTCGCGTTCAGAAATTGTCTACGCGTTCGCGTTTCTGACGTTTGCGGTTACCGACTTCGCTGAAGCGTGGGCTCAGTCGTCGTGGCTCATCTGGCTCAAACTGGTCAACCTGATTGTCCTGTTTCAGCTTCGCCGAACGATCATGTCGCGGTTCTATCCGGCAGCAAAGCTGTATTGATCGTTCTTCACCGATCGTTGAAACCGTCTGGCATGTTCGGCGGTCGACGCCGTTTGTCGAGATGACGATCCGGTCGCGTTGCAGCTTGAGTTCGCGCGCATTCACGGGCCGTCTCACGTTCCAGACGCGCGGAAGTTGCGTACTGCCGCGATTTGATCCGGCAAACCGTCTTCGTGGCTTTGTAGAATTCTTAAGCCACGGGACGCTTCTCATAGTCGGCGATCGCCGAGCGGATAATCCAACTGTCTGATCTGGCAGATATCGCAGGGCAGTTTGTAAATCTTGAATCGCGGATGGACGCATGTGCTCAGGACTTTGCATTTATTTGCGTCGACGTCGGGTTAGATTCAGGAGTAGAAGAACCCGAGGCTCTGGCACAAAGACCGGAATATTTGGACGGTCGAGCGTTTCTCAGAATCTGGCAAATTCGTACTAAGAACCCGGTTGCTGGCTCGTCATTGAGGCAGCACGACTCAGCGGCACGGCTGTTTTTCGCGGAAAGTGGCGGGAATCGGCGGTCGCCTGAACGGGGACATGAAAGTCCGGGGACGATGATGAACAACGGGCAGGTCAGCCAGTCCGAGTGGGTCCGGGAGGCTCTTCTGAAATACGAAGGTGCGTTGGTTCGTTATGCGCAGCGAATCACCGGTGAGCTGGAGCTGGCTCGAGACGTCGTGCAGGAAACATTTCTCAAGCTCTGTCGGCAGGATCGAGCGGAAGTGGACGGCCATCTTTCTCAGTGGCTGTTCACGGTCTGCCGTAACAGAGCTCTCGATGTCCAGCGAAAGGAGCGTCGCATGACGACGACCACCGCCCTTGACGAGCGAACCTCAGCAGCCGGTGCCAATGCGCCGGGCGATGTTGCGGAACAGAAGGACTCGATGGCACGAGTTCTTCAGCAGTTGGACCGCCTGCCCGACAACCAGCAGGACGTCATCCGGCTGAAATTTCAAAACGAACTCAGCTATCGCGAGATATCCGAGATCACCGGCCTGACGGTGTCAAACGTCGGCTTCCTGCTTCACGTCGGCCTGAAGCGGCTGCGTGAACTGATGCAGGTCGAACTGGCGTGATTCGGGACCGAGAGACCGAGTGATGGGGAGAAGGACAGACGGCATGATCTCCCCATCGCTCCGTCTCTCCTTCCCCGCTCTTCCTTCCACAACCTTCCTCCCACCGGGAGATTCGAAATGACGAATCCAGCATTCAACCCCGAAGACCCTCGTCTGACAGCCTTCGTATTGGGCGAGATTGACGACAGCGACCGAGCGGAAATCGAACAACTGCTTGAAACTTCCCCGGAAGCTCAGGCAGCCGTTAAGGAAATCGAAGAAACGATCGGCGTACTCAAAGAGGGGCTGGCTTCCGAGCCAACTCCGGAGCTGACCGCCGAGCAGCGAGCCTCTGTCGAAGAACAGCTTGCCGCTCCGACCGTGGCAGCCGCCACCGAACCTTTGGTAAAGCGACCGGCCCGGTTCGGCAAACTCGCTGGAGCTGTCGCTTCTGTTGCGGCGTTGGGGCTCGTTGTGACCCTGGCGGCTCCGCAACTGCAGCCAGCACGCGACGCGATGAAGTCGTCTCTTAACCACTTGGCCTCTCGCTCGGATGGCCCAGCCGAAACGGTTGCTCTGGTCGAATTTGAAAATGCCACTGGTTTCAGCGATCGGGTAGACGACGCCGATTACAAAGGGATCGTACTGGCGAGCAAGCTACCTACTGCCCACGATCACTTTGAGGAAGCAGCCGGCGAGTCAAACGCGAACGGTGGATTCGGTCAACCAGCTACGAACCCTTCAGAATCGTTCGATTCACTCGAATCAGCTCAGTTGTCAGTAGATGCTGAACGAGTCCAGATTGGCTTAGGTGATGAGGAGTCCAAGCGTAGAGCCCCCACGTCGACGACAGTGGATCCGGCCGCCCGCGCTGTTAAACGCGGCCGGTCTCAGCTCGCGCAAACTGTTCCTGCTGAAAAACCAGCAGACGCTGATTCTGTTTTCCGGGCGAAAGAGGTCAGCCGAACGGACTCGCCGCAGAGACTGATCGCGGATTCCGGTTCGCGTCCGCAGGGTAGAGATGGCCAATCGAAATCGGGCGACGGTCGTGAACGCCACCTGGTACTTCGAGCTGGTCGGCCGGCTCCTGGAAATTCGGACTCAAAGAACGACTCATTTTCTTCGTCGACTGCTGGATTGCCCAACGGTTTCAGACCGCATCCGTCAGCCCCGGCTTCTGGCGAGCGTGCTGCGGATAAGTCTGGCCTGTCGAAGCAACTCGCCGGTGCTGTGGGCGGCAAAGCAGTTGAAGGAGCACGGGGCGCGGCTCCGAAGGATGGCAATCCACTCACTCGTGAAACAATCGTCAGAAATAAACTTCTGATTGGAGCTGAGGTCAGCAAACCTCAGTCTGCATCTGGAGAAGCCGCTGCTGATTCGCCAGGACCGGCACGTCCAGTCGCTCTGTTACCGGGGCAGGATCGGGCGAAGAAAAACGTGCTGTTTCTCGAAGAGAGCGCCCCTGCGACAGGCCAGAAAAGAAAATTTGTCACTCGAAAGGGCCTCGCCGCTCCCACGGAAGCAGACGTTCTTCGGCGAATTCGCGAGCGTGAAGAAGCCCTCGCCCCGAAGGAGATCACTGAAACACTGGCTGAACTTTCAAAGGAGCAGCAGACGCAGCTGGCAGCGATCGATAGCGGCGCAACGCGACGAGTCAGCGGGCGTGGTTTTGGTCTGGAAGGTCGCGATCTTCAGGAGCAGCTTCGACAGCACTCCGACAGGTTGAGCCGGGCACGAACCAGCCAGGAAAAGATGCCAGAGGCGAAACTGCAGGCGTTTGGCTTCGGGGCTGAGACTTACGAAGCCATCGTCGAAAACGATTTCATCGTGCCGGTAATCGGTGACAAGGAAAAATCGCTGTCGACGATTTCGGTCGATGTCGACACGGCCAGCTATTCCAACATGCGACGGTTTCTGAGTCGTGATCAGCTTCCGCCAGCGAACTCGGTGCGGATCGAAGAGCTGGTGAACTACTTCAAGTACGACTACCCGGAACCAGAAGGCAACGAGCCGTTCTCGGTGAAGACCGAACTGGCATCGTGCCCGTGGCAGCCGAGTCATCGTCTGGCCATGATCGGTCTGAAGGCAAAGACGATCGACAAAGCTCAGCGTCCGCCGACGAATCTCGTCTTCCTGCTGGACGTTTCCGGATCGATGCGAGCTTCGAACAAACTGCCGCTCGTGCAGCAGTCGATGCGGTTGCTCGTCGAAGAAATGACTGAAGACGACCGAGTCTCCATTGTGACTTACGCCAGCAACGCTGGAGTTCGGCTGGGGTCAACGCTGGGATCGAAGAAGCAGGGAATTCTGGCGGCGATCAACGGTTTACAGGCCGGAGGTTCGACGAACGGCGAAGGCGGCATCCGGATGGCTTATGACGAAGCCAACCGCCACTACTTCCAGGGCGGAGCGAACCGAGTGATCCTGTGCTCGGACGGCGACTTCAACGTCGGCAAGAGCAGCGACGACGAACTGGTCGAGCTGATTCAGGAGAAGGCGGCCAGCGGTGTCTTCCTGAGCGTCTTCGGGTTCGGCATGGGGAACCTGAAAGATGCCAAACTGGAAAAACTCGCTGACAAAGGCAACGGCCACTACGGCTACATCGACAACCTGAACGAAGCGAAGAAGGTCTTCCAGGACGAACTCGTCGGCACGCTCTACACCGTGGCGAAAGACGTGAAGCTGCAGGTCGAGTTCAATCCGGCGACTGTCGGAGCGTACCGACTGATTGGTTACGAAAACCGCAAGCTCGCCGCGCAGGACTTCACCGACGACACCAAAGACGCGGGCGAAATCGGATCGGGCCACACGGTGACGGCTCTCTACGAAATCATTCCAAAGCACGTTCTACTGGAGCGGCCATCGGTCGACGGACTGAAGTACCAGGCAACGGCTAAGAAGCCAGCCGACGAAGGTGCCAGGGAAACGGCTGGCGATGCACCAGCGAAAGAAGCGGTTGATTCGTTGAAGACTCAATCAGTCGATCAGGAATTGCTGACGGTCAAGCTGCGGTACAAGAAGCCGGATGAAGAAGTCAGCGAGGCTGTTGAGAACGACTACGCCGTTCTGGACGTCGAGATTGCCGGTAAGCAACTGTCGGCGATCAGCGACGATCTGATGTTTGCCGCATCGGTCGCGTCGTTCGGCATGAACCTGCGAGGTTCGAAGTATCGAGGTAACTGGGGCTTCGCGGAAGCTCTTGAAACTGCTCAGGGAGCACAGGGCGAAGGCAACAACGCTCAGCGAACCGAGTTCATCCAACTTGTCCAGCGAGCCATGCGGATCACCGGTCAACAGGGCGGACCGCAACCGAGTACCGGACAGGGAACGACAACTCGACCAGGCGAACTGGATGCGACCGCGGCTCGACTCAAAGCATCGACCGATGGCAAGTATCGTCGCCTGGTGAAGAAGATCGAAGTTCGAGACGACTTCCAACGCTTCGGAGCGTTCAACGACTTCGGTCACTGGGACGGCACCGAGTACGCCGGTCACAAAGACCTGCCACCAGGCAACTGGGTCTACGTTTACCCGAACTGGTACATCTGGGCCGAAGCCATCGTACCACCGACAGAAGCCGCGGCTCCGAAGGCAGAACCCACGGCACCGAAGCCAGAAGACAAACCTGCCGAAGAAGAGCCGGCAGTCAAGTAGGTCAGGCTCTGCCTGACGAAGTCTCGAAAACGGTGCGGTGTGTCATCAGACATGCTGCACCGTTTTTTATTGAGCACCTGCGGCTCGCCTTGTGTCGAAAGCTGGCAAAGTTGAGCTGGCAGCCTGAGTCGCGGGTGACTACGCAAAGACCTTCTCGACAACGTGGCCGCCGACGTCGGTCAGGCGGTAGTCGCGGCCCTGGAAGCGGAATGTCAGTTTGAGATGGTCCAGCCCCAGCAGATGGAGCAGTGTGGCCTGCAGGTCGTGGACGTGGACGACGTCTTCGACCGCGTTGTAGCCAAGTTCGTCGGTGTTCCCGATCGACTGTCCGCCCTTGACGCCGCCGCCAGCCAGCCACATTGAAAAGCCGTCGATGTGATGGTCGCGGCCGATCAGGTCTCGTGGTTCGCCCTGCGGCGTGCGACCGAACTCGCCACCCCAGACGACGACTGTGTCTTCGAGCAGCCCGCGCTGCTTGAGGTCTCTTAGCAGAGCGGCCGATGGTTGGTCCGTCTCGCCGCAACGAGCTTCCAGTGCCTTGCCCAGGTCAGTGCCAGGGTTTCCGTGATGGTCCCAGTCGGTGTGGTAAAGTTGGACGAAGCGGCTGCCGCGCTCGACGAGCCGTCGAGCCAGCAAGCAGTTTCGAGCGAAGCTGGGTTTCGACACGTCACTGATACCGTAGTCGGCGAGCGTTTCTTTCGTCTCGCCCGACAGGTCCATCAGCTCCGGCGCGCTGCTCTGCATGCGGTAAGCCATCTCGTACGCGGCGATGCGCGTCGCGATTTCCGGGTCACCGATCTGGTCGAGTCGTGCCTGATTGAGATCCTTCACCGCGTCAACGAACTCGCCCTGGCGCTGCTGATCGAAACCTTTCGGCGATGACAGATTCAGAATCGGGTCCGAGCCGTTCAGCAGAGGCACGCCTTGATAAGTCGTCGGCAGAAAACCGCTGGACCACAACGGCGTGCCGCCACGCGGGCCTCGCGGGCCGGAGTTCAGAACCAGGAAACCCGGAAGGTCGTCGGCCTCGCTACCGATTCCGTAGGTCACCCACGAGCCCATGCTCGGTCGGCCCATGAAACGTTCGAAGCCGGTGTTCATGTAAAGCTTGGCCGGGCCGTGATTGAAGACTTCAGTCTTCATGCTGCGGATCAGGCAAATGTCGTCGGCCATCGATCCAACGTGCGGGAGCAGTTCGGAAAGTTCGAGTCCGCTTTCGCCGTGACGAGCGAACTTGCGTTTTGTGCCGAGCAGCTTGGCATCCTTCTTGATAAACGCGAAACGTTTGCCCTCGACGTAAGACTCTGGGATGACCTGGCCGGTCAATTCCTGCAGCTTCGGTTTGTAATCGAAAAGTTCCAGGTGGCTGGGGCCTCCAGCCATGAAGAGGTAGATCACGTTTTTTGCGCGCGGCGGATGATGACCGTCCTGCGGCGCGAGCGGGTTTGTGATCCGCGGATTTTTGGTGTCGTCAGTCTTCGCGGCGAAGATCTTTCGATCAGACATCAACGAGGCCAGGCCAATACTCCCCAGCGAAAGCCCGGCGTTTCCGAAAAAGTGCCGACGAGTCTGTCCGACGATCGGGTTAACTGAATCGTTCATCGTTGGGATTTCCGACGTAGGCTGGAACAAGCGCAGCGCAGTTCCGGCATCTGTGGACACAAGTAGTTCGATTTGCTGGAACTGCGCTGCGCTTGTTCCAGCCTACGATTCCTATCGGGAATTACGTATTCAGGTCGTTGAGCATATCGATATAGGTTAGCACGACTTTAAATACGAAGAAGATGATGAACCCGGCGACGAACAGCCAGACCACAACGCTGATCGCACTGGTCAGAATTTTCAATGCTCGGCGGGCATCTTCTTCGAATTGCGGGCTCAGTCGATGAAGCGCTTCCGGGACCGTGCCCGACTCTTCCGCGACAGAAACCATTTCGAGGAACTCTATCGGGAAGAGTCGGCTTTGCTTGAGGCTTTCTGTCAGGCTGGAGCCTTCCATCACGGCTGAAGTTATGAATGGAGTCTGACTGACGAATGCTCCGTTGCCGGTTGCTTTGAGACTTCCCTGCAGACTTCGATTAACCGGCATCCCGGTCTGCTGAGTCAGGTAGTACGACCAGGAGAATCTGGCGATCGCGAAGGATCTCATGCAGCGTCCCAGAACCGGAACCATCAGTAGCAGTGGATCGACGATCGCCTTGGCCTGAGCCGCTTTCTGAATCATTAGCCAGACGGCGAACATGGCAGCGAAGGTTCCGAGTGTTCCCGTCAGCCAGATCATGGCACCGGTCGGACCTTTCAGGCCGAACACAATATTCGAGATCTCGTCGTCGCCGCCGATGAGCCCGAGGACCAGAATCAGAATGGCGATGACAAAGATCGCGGCGACCAGCTGAAAGACCGGCCAGATCAACGATCCGACTAACTCTTTCTTCATTCGGATGTTGGCGTCGTAATGTTCGGCCAGATGCCTGAGAACTTCGGGAAGCGAGCCGGTCTCTTCGGCCATCGTGACCATTTCGACGAACAGCGTCGGGAAGAAACTTCCGTGATCCTTCAACGCCTGCGAGATATCCGATCCACCCTGGATAGCATCGGAGACTTCCCGCAGAACTTTCTTTGTCGGAGGGTGCATTGCCTTCTTCGACGCGATGCCGATTGCCCTCCGAATCTGGATGCCGGACTCGAGCATCGTCGCCAGCGATCGCGACACGATTGCCAGAGTTTTCGGCGGAACCCGTGACGCGAAAATCATAAAGGTGTCTTTCCGAGGCGGATGGGTAGTTCGTCTTAAGAGTAGCCTGGCCAGGGGGCGTTTACAGCTTGTGAGTTTTTGATTGTAGGGTGTGACAAGTGGGCTGAACGGAAATTGCGGTGTGCCGGCGCGAAGACCTGCGAGCAAACTTTACGACGATGAACTCCAACGGTTGCCCGCGCCGGCACACCAGCCGTTTGATTCGCTCCGCTTGTCACACCCTACGAAAAACTCGCCACGGATTTCCGTTGATCAGCCGTCGATACTCCATTCACCGAGCGACACCGTAAACTCCGTTCTCATCTGTTTAATGATGGCGATGGCCAGAATCGGCGAAAACTGGTCCGGCTGATTCAGCATTTCGATCAGCTGATAGCGAAGGATTGGAGCTCCTCTCAGGACGATGATCTTGACCGGCTCCTTTTCCGCGTGCTCACCGATCAGTGCGATCAGGTCTTCTGGTTGTCGTACCGGTTTACCCGAAATCTCGACGACGATATCGCCCACTTGCATGCCGGCTTCCGACGCTGCGGATTCCTCGCGCACCTGGCTGATGAAGCAACCCAGATTGTCCGGTCGTGTGCCGACGCCCAGCATTGCTCGGCCTCGATGCTGAATGACCGTTTCCGGTAACTCTTTTTCGAGGTCAAGGATGGCTTCTTCCGAGAGTGGGTGACCGCTCACCAGGTAAATTGTCTGCAGCGACTTTAGTCGCGAAAGATGACGAAGCCCCTCAACGCCGCCTTTCCAGTGCCGGCTGATGGCGGCCGCCTGAGCCCAGCCCTGCTCCGGACGAAGCTGTTCGCCGTTGACCAGAACCGGAATTTCACGTTGCATCTGAATCTGACCGCCCAGTCGACGGACCTCGGCGATCGCTCGGCGTTGCGTGACGGTGAAGTGATTATTCTCGAGAGTCTGCGCTGCCTTCTGAGCGACTGCCGGCAACTTTGACTGAGCCAGAAGTCGGTTCAGGCTCGCTTCCGCCTGGTCAAAGGCTGCGGTATCTTCGGACAGGTACAGCTCTTCAAGAATGGAGACCGCTCGCAAGCCGGCTTCCAGATTGTCCTGCAGAGCAATCTCCGTGACGGGAGCAATCGCCGAAGGACCGAGCGACGGAAGCTTTCGAGTCGCCGATTCGCGAACGGCGAAGTCCTGATGCTTCAGGTCGACCGCCAGCTGTTCCGCCTCGTCGACTGGTGGATCGACTTCGTCGGCCAGCAATGTCGCACCGAAAACGACGAACGCCAGCACCGCGCCGATGAACTGTCTGGTTTTGGAAATAGTCATGCGATCCCTGCGTTTCCGGATTCCGGTAGTTGGTCAGACTTTCTGAGGCACGCCATCGTGCCACAATCTGCACACAGTGGCCAGAGCGCGTTACAGAATCGGAATGCGGGGATGTCAGTCCGTCGGAGCGGAATCGGCGTCTGTGGCAGTGGCGGGAGCGTCGTGCAATCATGTCGAGAATCTCAGACTTCATGACGAGCCGAAATCTCACGGAAAGACCATGTCGCCAGAAAACCCGCCGCCGAATCACTTGTTCAAGCTCGTCGTCGTTGTCAGCGCCGCCTTCGTCCTGACGATTCTGCTGATGATCGTGACGGCTTTCTCATCGATCGAGAACCCGCTCGTGAGATTCTTCAACGAGTACGGCTTGAAGCTGATCGGTGTTGAAGTGACCCTGATCCTGGCGCTGGCCTTCGCCGCGATGTGGCTCGACGGAAAACAGACGATCGCTGCCGAGTACAGTGCTGCCGAGAAAAATAAGGAAATTCCGGTCGTAGAGGCCCCAACCGAAGATGCAGCGGACGAAGAGGCGTAGTCGGCAGCCAAGCTCGTCGCGGATGCAGAGGTCGGGAGTTCTACTTAAGCGGATCACTGCGGACTCGACGAAAATCTGCAAAGCGGCGGTGCGGATTTGCGGTTTGTGTCGAAGCCTCCGCCGCCATTGAATGTGACGGTTCGTCGGGCCGATAGACCGGTCATGATTGATCTCGAACTGGAACTGTTGACCGAAAACCCATCGTGGATCGCCGTTCTGAAGGCTTATCAGAAGGCTCAGGAAGAACTCGCCGCGCAGCAGGCCGAGGCGGCCGACAAGTCTGCGCAGGCGGAAAAGTTTACCAGTGACGATGGAGCATCGACCGACTCTGCGGATGAGGGCGACGAGACCTCGGTTGCCGAGCCCGACGACTCGGGAGCGACCGAAGACGTCGATGAGGGCAACGCCGCCGCTCCAAAGAAGCGAGCCAGCCGCTGGGTCCAAAGGGTGACCAGCCTGCCGGGGATCGACACTCTGGAACTGTCGAAGATTCACGGGCGACTCATCGCGTACGACCTGCTGAAGTGCGACCTCGTCGGACGATCGGACGGGATGGTTTACCAGCTGACGTCGAGCGGCAAGACGATCCTAGGCCGTTTTGGCGACGAGGTTGTCAATCCTGAAGATCGCTCCGCTGCGTGACCTGTCCAACCGGGCTGTGAGTTTTTTAAGCGGCAATTGAGAAGCCGCCGGACTTCCGAAGAAGCCTCGATACTCACCAGACTTCAGGCAGCCTGTCCAGGCCCGAAGTCGGGCGACTTCGGCTTCGGCTTCCCGAACCGGCAAACGTCGATTGAAGCGCCGCCGCGTGGCGCATAACATGCCCCGACGCTGATGTGTTCATCAGTTTTGTCAGACTGCGGAGCAGGAATGGCCCGCCGGCGTGATCTCATCAGGAGTCATCACGAGTCCGTCAGGCACAACGCTTCCGCAGTGAGAACATCGTTCCCTACTTTCTCACGAGCTACAAAGAGTCATGCCTAACGCAACGGATGTCAGAATTCTTGACGCTGTCTGTTCTTTCGAACCGGTCTCATTCAGAGCCCCGCTGAAATTCGGCGGCAGAATCGTCGACAAGACTTTCCTGATGAATGTCGAGGTGACGGTCGAGACTCACAGTGGGAAACACGCGACTGGCTTTGGCAGCATGCCCGTCGGAAATATCTGGGCATGGCCAACGGCCGACTTGACTGGCGACCAGACTGAACTCGCCATGAAGGAGTTCGCAGAGCGCATCGTCAATATCGCGTCGGAAGTCCCTCACTACGGGCACCCGATGGAGCTGATGTTCGACCTGACCGAAGAGTACGGTCACACCGGCAAGACGATCGCCGCTGGTCACAATTTTGGTGAAGCGTTTCCTAAGTTGGCACAACTTGTCTCGGCCAGCCCGCTCGATGCCGCCGTGCACGATGCTTACGGACGGGTTCACGAGATCAACTCGTACGATGCTCTTTCGTCAGAATTCATGAACGACGATCTGTCAGAGTATCTCGACGACCAGTTCGCGGGCGAGTACCTCGATCAGTACACCCTGCGAACTCCCAAGGATCGGATGCCGCTATACCATTTGGTAGGAGCACTCGACCCGCTGACCGACGCTGACGTCACCGACCGTCCGGACGACAAACTGCCGGTGACGCTCGGCGAATGGATTAACGCCGACGGACTGACCCATCTGAAGATCAAACTGTCCGGAGAGAATTTTGATTGGGACGTCGACCGTGTTGTCTCAATCGAGAAGCTGGCAACGGAAGTCCAGGCCGCGCGAGGCTGCTCGGAATGGTTCTACTCGCTCGACTTCAACGAGAAGTGCGCGAACGTCGAATACGTGCTCGACTTCCTGAAAAAAGTTCAGGAGCAGTCACCCGCAGCGTATGACCGGATTCAGTACATCGAGCAGCCGACCAGCCGCGATCTGAAGGCTCATCCGGAAATCAAACTTCACGAAGCCGCGAAGCTGAAGCCGGTCGTCGTCGACGAAGCGCTGGTCGATTACGAAGCGCTGCTGCTGGCTCGCGATCAGGGTTACACCGGCATCGCCCTGAAATCGTGCAAAGGACACTCAGAGTCTTTGTGCCTCGGCGCGGCCGCTCAGAAGTTCGGCATGTTTCTGTGCGTCCAGGATTTGACCTGTCCTGGCTTCTCTTTCCTGCACTCCGCGAGCCTCGCCGCCCGCATCCCGACCGTAACAGCCATCGAAGGCAACGGCCGCCAATACTGCCCCGGTCCCAACCGCCCCTACGCCCGGGCTATGCCATCAATGTTCGACATCACCGACGGAACCGTCGGCACAAACTGCCTCAACGATATCGGCTTGGGCTTCGGCTAAACCGATCAGCACTCGATGCGTTTTGCGTTAGAGGACATGGTGACAACTCTCTGTGTCCACTGTGAACTCTGTGGCAAAAACTTTGAGCCTGTGTGACGCAAACAAAAAAGACGCCGGCATGATTCATGCCGGCGTCTTTGAGATCTGTGACTCGTGATTAAGTTAGCTCGGCAGCAGATCCTTCACGGTGTCTCGTTCGTCGCGAAGTTCCGCGATTGTGGCGTCGATCTTCGCTTGAGCGAATTCGTTGTGCTCGAAGCCTTGAGCCGCCGTCCATGTCTGTCCGTCGCTGGTCAGTGGCATGCTCGCGATGAGGCCTTCGTCGATTCCGTAGCTGCCGTCGCTGCAGACGGCAGCGCTGAATGTCTGACCGGTCGGCGTCGGGAACCAGATGTCTCGAACATTGTCGAGAGCGGCGTTGGCGGCCGATGCCGCGCTGGATGCTCCGCGAGCCTTAATGACCGTCGCTCCTCGCTTCTGGACGCCTTCGATGAACTCACCCTGCAGCCAGGCTTCGTCGCCGATAACTTCTGCCGCGGACTTGCCGCCGATCTTTGTGTTGTAGAAGTCGGGGTACTGAGTCGCTGAGTGGTTGCCCCAGATCGTCAGGTTCTGGACATCTGAAACGTGCTGGCCGGATTTCTGAGCGAGCTGCGTGACCGCTCGGTTCTGATCGAGTCGCGTCATCGCGTACCAGCGGTCTCGCGGAACATCCGGAGCGTTCGACATCGCGATCAGGCAGTTGGTGTTGCAGGGATTTCCGACAACGACGACGCGGACATCTTTGGCCGCCGCTGCGTTAATCGCCTTGCCGGTACTGGTGAAAATCGGGCCGTTGACTTTGATCAGATCGCCGCGTTCCATGCCGGCTTTACGAGGCACGCTGCCCACGCAAAGGACCAGGTTGCAGTCGGCGAAGGCGTCTTCCAGGTGATCACTGTCGGCTTTAACGACTCCGGCGAGCGTCGGAAACGCACAATCGTCGAGTTCCATGTGGACGCCATCGAGCGACGGCAGAACCGGCGGAATCTCAACCAGATGAACGATCACTGGCTGGTCCGGGCCAAAGACCTGTCCGGATGCCAGACGGAAAACAAGAGCGTAGCCAATGTTTCCAGCGGCTCCGGTAACTGCAACGCGAATCGGGTCTTTCATGGCGAACTCCTGAATCTTCAATCCTGAACGGTGTGGTGACATCTCAAGCGGCGCGGGATTCTAATTGCGACCCCCGCCGGGGCACCACTGTGAGGCATACTCAAATCCGGTCATTCACCCTTGAATGAGAAGAACCACGGAAGGCACGGAATTACACGGAAGAGACGCTCTGCTTTCCGTGTGATTTCGTGTCTTCCGTGGTC